>JAZREB010000398.1:0-18729 GCA_045660585.1 Faecousia sp.
TTATTCATCTGAGAATAAGCGTAGTCTGCAATGCTGTAATCATCCACAGGAGAATAATATTCCTGTCCATCCTTGGTGCCGTGGAGCACGGAGCGAATACGGTCATTCATATTGACTGCGGTCATGCCGGTAAGGGTGAAGTAGTAATAATTCCCCTGCTCCACCGGCTGAATCTCTATGGTCTTTACGCCTGTCTTAACACTGTCCTTGTAGGTATCGACCTCTACAGTCATGTAGACCGTATCCATATCAAACCCACTGAGCAGAGATTTGGAAACTGCCAGATTGACGGAAATATCCGATGCCAGATTCAGGGTATGACCGATCTTCCACTTGCTTTCCTGCAGGGGCTCCTTGATCTCAACCTGTCCGCAAATACATAGACCGTCAAAATAACTGTGTACTGCCTCGGCGGTTTTCCCGCAATTTTTGCAGGTAACACTGTGGTTTTTCGCATCCTTGGGCATATATAGGAGAGCATGTCCTGTTGCGGGAACAACTTCACGGGCAATCATTACTTCCTTGCATACCTCACAGTATTTCCCCTCCGTAAGTCCTGTTTTGGTACAGGTGGGAGAAACCGCCTCCTCTACCACTTCCCTATGGCCCTTGGCTTTAACTGTTCCATAAAAGGCGAAAACACCGTAGGTTTCATCTCTCCACTTATAGAGATCTGTGCCGTTTTCGGTACAGGTAGGCTCTTTCATAACGGTCTTGGTATAATCCGCAGTATTCAGTTTTGGGACTGTTACGGTAGTAGTTGCAGAGCATTGGGTACAAGCCCCCGTTAAAGTTCCCTCTGCAGAAGCAGTTGGACTCACATCTGCCTCATACACATAATTATGTACCGGAGTAGGAGCATTACAGCCGGACCCCACATATAGGTAGTCCACACCTATCTCTGAGCCGATCATTCCACGGAATGTCATACGCAGACGCGTTACATCATAGGTCGTCCAGCTTGACGGAACATCCTTGGTAACGACCACATCGGTTCCAACCTTTCCCGGATCTGCCGGGATCCAAGAAGTTCCCTGATAAATAGCATTATCTCCGCTATCCCAACCATAAACTGTAACAGATGCCGTTTTCCCACTGTTCTGTTCGGCATCATAGCGCAGCAGACGATACTTAAATTGCAGGATATGACCTTCCTCGGGAGTATAGTGGAGAGGATCCACCCTACGGTTTTGCGTTTTGGAGGTTTCCACATACTGGGTATGGTCGTTCTTGACGGACGAGGCCACCTTCAATCGAAGTTCTCCATCCTCAATGGCTAATTGGGAAATATCCGACTCATGGAACCAATGAGACGGTACATCGTAATCCATCATGCCGTAAGAAATGTTATCGTACCGCTCCGATCCGGTTCCGTTAAAATCGAAGTGAAGTTCTTCTGCCCTTGCAGGGCCAATGTACAGATAGTCGATTTCTACTCTACCACCCCGCATACCCATAAAATTGAGCATAATGCCACGGATACTCTCATAGGTAGAGAATTTTTTCCCCTTCAATGACAAGGTCAGCGTAAAGAATTCTCCCTCATTGGCACCTCCATCCATATATTGATCGTCGATGGCTACCAAAATAGATTCCGACCACTCGTTGGGAGCAGAACCGCAACTCCATTCCGTTGCCCCTTCCGGAAGATAGAAGAATCGCAAATATCTCTTGGTGCTGTTGGGATAATAGTGCTGTACATCCGTCAATCGTAGGCGGATCTGCACGATCTCCGCCTCTGACGGATCATAGGACAAGTCCTTTGCGTACTTGCAATCATTGCCCCAAGAAAAGGTCTTATCGTCTCCCACTGGCTCAATAGCAGTAATATACACAGGCTCATTGCTCGCATTATATTTCTCCGTCACGGCGAAAGAAAGTTTCCCGTTTTCTACCGTCGGTTGCTCACCGTTTTCCCCTCTGCGCCAGCCGTCGGCTACATCATAGTTATACCCTCTGTAAGTGGACGTACCGTAACGCTGTGCAGAATATTCGTCATCACTGAAATCAAAATACAGGGCTCGGCTTGTCTTTGAGGGTGCATATTCCTCGGGTCCCACGAAGATATAGTCCAAGCTATAGGTGCCGAGAAAATCAGCAGAGGCATTCTGAAAAACATCGATCCGCAAATTGCGGATCTTTTGCCCGACATAAGCATCCAAAGAACCTAACGTAACCGTTTGGTATTCTCCGTTGAATGTCATAGCATGAGTCAATTGATGGGATTCTGCATATCCCGTCTGCCGATCCGTAGTGAAATACACCGTAGTTCTGGGACAGGTGCCTGTTTCTACCGTTCCCTTCAGGCGTACCTCAATAATATCCCCTTCCTTGATCAGATACTGATTTTCCGAAACTTTCGCCATAGAAACATAGGCATCCCGATATTGAACCGTTGCCTCCATGGTTCCCTTGTTTTCATGATCAACGGTAAAGGTCACCACACCGGTGTCACGCTCTGTAGGGATCCAATCAGATACATCACAGGCCCAACTCGTAGGCAAGAAATCCAGCAGTACATAGGGACATTCCCACTGTCCGCATGTGCATCTTCCTCCGGTGTAGCTGTGACTCTCGATCCTATGAGTCATACGGTCACAGGCAATCAAGTGGGTGCCGTTGCCCAAATTCTCCGCGGTCTTTCCGCTACCACCGCAGAGCGTGCAACCAAAGGTAGGGGGTGCTGTAATGCTCTTCCCCTTTATCAGATCCCATGTAGCTGTAGGCAGAATCTTTTGTACGGTTTTATCTGTTCCGTAGGACACCGTTCCTTCCACACTGCTCCAATCCGTCAGGCCGGGACACAGAGCTTTTAAGTTAGAAGTCGTCAGATAAACAGCACTGTCCTTTGCCAAATATCCGAATTTGCTCTCAATGGTGCTCCGATGGGATGCTAAAAGATTGTCAGAGCTTGTTTGGATCGTCAGCGGAGTCTTTCCCGTATATTCCATTGTAAATCTCAGGCGGAAAGATCGGGTTGCCTGGGTGCCAATAGGCACTTGGCTGTCCACCGCCGCATAGCAGTCCTTGAGATACACTTCCGTCATTGCAGTTTCGGACTGGTTCTGATGGTCAATAAACAGGAGACCGGCGCTTTCTGTGTGGGGGCTCTGCTTGCCCAAACTGACACAGCGTTCCATGGTCACATTCCCTGCGCACAGGCCCACGATGCCACCGGACCACTTTCCTGCTCCGGACAGATCCCCTATAAAAGCGCAGTCCCTCAGTATCAATGAAGGATTGTTATAATTCACCTGCGCCACGAATCCACCACCGCGCATGCCGGAGATCGTACATTCACTGACGCATTTTTCAAAGGTAACTTTCCCTAACTCCGGGAATGCAAGGAATCCACCCGCCCGATAGCAATCGCTGTCTACGCTTACATCCATTTTGCAGTATACGTTATCAAAAAGGCACGTTCCCTTGGCCCGAACCGCGATCCCCGCTGCAGAGTGAGAATCCACCAACTTTACCGATCCATCCTCCATGCGAAGATTCCGGATCGTAGCATCTGTTATCCAATCGATCATCCCAAGGGTACCCGAGGTTGCATAAAGACTGAGATTCCGAATACTATGACCGCATCCATCCAAAGTTCCGGAGAATTTGGGGATCATCGTAAAGTCCGCACCGGTCATGTCAATATCTCGCAATAGCTTCACGGTCTTTCCCGCAAAATCATAGGTCTGTCCCAGAGCAGAGAATGCCGTGAAATCTGCCCTACTGCCGATATAATAAACTCCATCGGATGCAGGCCCCCAGTTAGAGGTTGCTGAGAAGGTATCGTAACTTGCACTATACTGCAATGTCCTGGGCAGGGAGATCTTTCTTCCGTAGAAATACGGAGCCGTATCACCCGTAGCTACGGAAATATAGTTGCTCTCCGCCGTCGTAGGTGTAATGATCAGCTCACGGAAACCCCAGAAATTAGCCAAGGTCAGTTCCAAACTTTCCTGCTGAGCGGAGGTCAGTTCTTTCTCTTCATATCCGAACCTCTGTGGTTGACCGGCAGAATGCTCTGCCGTAACCGTGCCGGAAAGAGCATAGGTTCCACACATAGAATAGGGCTTCGTTCCCCAAGCAGTAGTATTTTTCACATCGCCCATATGATCGTGGCCACCAAAAAGACCCATGATCCGATCATTTTCCCGAACCAAGCGCTTAAATTCCTCGGTTTCCCGATTTGCATCAAAATAGTGGGCAACAAGCCATACTTTGTCATCGGGATATTTCGCCATTTCCGATTGGATAAAATCCATATCCGAGGGCGTATACACCGAATTCTCCGTTGCGTTGGGTTCCAAAAAGCTGTTATAGTTATCCAGCATGATAAACAAGTTTCCCTCAACACGATAAGCGCATTGTCTGTCGTTTCCTGTCAGAGCCTTCCATTGGGAATTACTATACTGTTCGTGATTGCCCGCAACAAAACGAACAGGAACCCCCGTTGGAAGCTGAGACACATATTCCTTCACAAATTTCTCCGTATAGCTTACCTTGTTGGTTCCCATATAGCTACCGGCAATCTTTCCATTGCTATAAAAATGATCCAGAGACATATCCCCTACAACGATGATCAAATCCAAAGGGGCTCTCTTATGCTCAGCATTTACAGAATCCACCCATAGCTGTAATCGATCCGTGCCGGCCACTCCGTAGTAAGCCGATGTACAGTAATGGATATCGGATGTTAAAAGCACACGGAGATTC
Source organism: Faecousia sp. (assembly GCA_045660585.1). Classification (GTDB taxonomy): domain Bacteria; phylum Bacillota; class Clostridia; order Oscillospirales; family Oscillospiraceae; genus JAZOXB01. The sequence continues at coordinate 4,714 of JAZREB010000398.1, forward strand.
CCATCCTTGTGGCTATTTGAAGCCAATGCCGCCCTTGCGGACGGCATTGCAATTCCAAACAACCATAAAGAAACAAGAATCATGGAAAGCGCGATCCCAAACTGTTTTTTAACGATTGTTTTCATATAGATTTTCTCCTATTGAGGTTATTCCACACGGACAATACCATCCTCTTCCAAGGTGATGGTCATTCCATTATCTACGTAGTTGAGAAATGCTTCTCCCAAGCTGTCGATAACCGGCATCTGTACACCGTCCAGCCAAACAGAAGCCATGATGATTCCGGATGCTACCACAGCATCAACGGGCTCACTGAGCAAAATGCAAGCAGGGTATTTCTCCATGGCACAGGCGCAGTACAGATCCACACCGCCCTCCTGAGAGCTGCTAAACCGTGGGAGACAAAGTGCTTTCCCCGCCATGGTTTTCCCATAGAGTTCCGGATTATTTTTGTCGCCGCAGGTCACCTTTTTATCCCCGGATACAGAAGACTTCCGAAAGGCTGCGGAGATATCCATGCTGTTTTTAGAGGTCAATGCAGAGGCTGTGACCTTCCCCGGCGCAATGATCCTTCCGCGAAATCGTTTCATGTTACAGATCCTCCCTTTGTAATTTTCCCAAGGATCTCATCCTCCGGGTAATATCTCGCCGTGGTGCAAGTACACAGCTTGTTAGACGGTGTGATCACCCGCATAGAATTGCTGTAAGGATTGCGCATAAACATTAAGGGGCAAATGTCAGACAGGATAACCCCTGTATCCTTCAGAATTTCTGCATATTCCGTCTCTTTGAATTTACGAATTACGCCGGGAGCCGCAGTAAATACGGTGGGAATATAGACTTTCTTTCGTTCCACATCCTGTAGTGCCCGTTCCACCTTGAGCGTCCAGTTGATTAGCTGTGACAGACTCATGTGGGGGCACCCCACGATACAGAGATCCGCTTTTGCTTTTTCCCGTTTCCACGGTACGGGATAGGAACTGCGAATCCGTTCCAGTTCCTCGTCATCGATTTCATAGATCCGATAATCCTCCCGAATCAGAGCGGTTGACATCTCTTTTGCTTCCGGGGTCAGATCCCCGATGTGATAGAGACCCATGGAACCTACCGACGTAGCTGCGGCACCGAAATCCTTCAAATAGCCACATACAGCCTCTGTCAATTCTGTTCCCAGCCATTTTTTCATACCCACGATATAAGGAACGTCACCCTGAACCTTCTGCCCCAGAGCCGCACCCAAAAGTTGAGGATCAGGCTGTTTTGTGGTGCGAATTTTCACGACCCAGCTTGCCTTTCTTCCTTCATCGGTAAGAAGGCCGAAATAGGGCACCACTCCAATCACAGAACACATAATATCCATGAGGGGAGCATTGCGATTGCAGCGAGCCCCTAAGACAGAGTTTGCATAAATTACCGCCGAGGGTTGCGACCAAGCAAGAATGTCTCCCTTCCGCGGTTTGTTTCCCACCTCGTTAAGATAGCAGGCACAAGTAAATCCGCCCTTGTGGGCATGGCTTAAGGGCTTGAGCCGCGCTTCCCACTTTTCTTGTTGGGGAGCCAGTTGTTTCTTGCAATACCGTTTTTGCTTCAAACCCATAGGAACCGCCTTGTCCACAAATCGAGGTCCTACGGTGAAGGGTTTGCAGTAGCTCACTCCTTCAGCCGAAAGTTTCTGTAACAGTTCATAAACAGGCTCCATGGATATGGTGCTGTAAGGAAATATAAAATGGTCATAGGAAGAGGTAATGGGAACCAATCGCTCCGCACCCTGAGTCTGTCCGTAAAGTGCTACGGTTTTCATGACCCTAGCCATGGTCTCTCCCCGGGAACCCCTAATAATATCTCTTTGTTCTTTTGTTATTTTCATAGCCGATAGCTCCTTTGCCACCCCGATCTATGGGAAATCATTACAGACAGATTTCTCTTATTCTCGTCTGCCGATTTTTCTCTTGTTTATTATACAGACAATTTCGCAAAATAACAACTTCTTTCTTTCAATTCTATCGAAAAAAATCATCATTTTCTATTCTTCGACACATTCTCCCCGGAGAATATAAAAAATTCCACGGAATTCTTTTTCTCTTTATAATTCCTATTTACTTTTCAGCTAATTTAGGGTATAATGTACCTGAGTATAATGTGGTAGCTCTATGTGTAGCTTCCCTCTTACAAAAGGAGGTCAGTCTATGTATCAAGGCTTTTTTAAACGAACATTAGACATCATCTTATCCTTTTTGGGGATCATCGCCCTATCGTGGCTCTTCCTGATTATTGTCATCGCCATGAAGATAGATTCCCGCGGTCCCATTTTCTTCCGTCAAAAGCGTGTAGGCAAGGGCAAAACCCATTTTTATATCCTGAAATTCCGCTCTATGCGTGTAGATACTCCCAGGGATATGCCCACCCACTTACTGCAAAATCCGGATCTGTACATCACCCGTATGGGAAAATTTATGCGAAAAACCAGTCTGGACGAACTTCCCCAGCTGTTTAATATCCTTGCAGGACATATGTCCATCATCGGTCCCCGTCCCGCGCTGTGGAACCAATACGATCTGTTAGAAGAACGTGATCGCTACGGTGCCAACGACGTCCGTCCCGGTCTCACCGGTTGGGCGCAGATCAATGGCCGTGACGAGTTAGACAATGTCACCAAGGCAAAATTGGACGGTGAATATGTCCAAAAGATCAGTTTCGGCTTCGACTGCAAGTGTTTCTTCGGCACCATCATCAAAGTCCTCCGTCACGAAGGCATCGTTGAGGGCGCAACAACTCCCCCCACCCAAGAGGAAGTAGGTAAGAAATGAAAAAAATCCTGGTCATTACCAATCATTCTTATATGCTTTATCGGTTCCGATTGGAGCTTTTGCAAGAATTGGCAAAATCCCATGAAGTTGTTCTGAGCATGCCCTTTGTTGGACATGAAGAGGATTTTAAGGCCTTGGGATTTCGTTGTATCGAGACCCACGTGGATCGTCGAGGCATCAATCCTGTAAAGGATTTGGCTCTTCTACGCACATACAAAAAACTCCTAAAATCCGAACGCCCCGACTTTGTGATCACCTATTCCGTAAAACCCAACATCTACGGTGGCATGGCCTGCACCGCACTGAAGATCCCCTTCTGCTCCAATGTGCAGGGTTTAGGCACTGCCTTCCAAAAGAGAGGGATCGCACAGTTGGTCACTATGCTGTATAAATACGCTTTTCGCAAGGTCAAGGTCGTCTTCTTTGAAAACGAGACCAATGCCGAAGAATTCCGTAATCGCAAGATCCTGACCCGCGACCGACAAGTCATTGTCCACGGTGCAGGTATCAACCTTGCCAAATACCCTCTGCAGCCCTATCCCACCAATTCCAAAGTCCACTTCCTTTACTTGGGACGGATCATGAAGGAAAAGGGCATCGATGAGCTCCTTTTCGCCGTAGAACAGCTACACAAAGAGGGACTGTCCTTCCACCTGGATATTGTGGGTTTCTTTGAGGACACTTATAAAGAACAGATTGAAGCTCTGGAAAAGCAAGGTGTCGCAACCTTCCACGGTTTCCAATCCGACCCCAAGCCATACTACACCCAAGCAGATTGCGTAATCCTACCCAGCTACCACGAAGGTATGAGCAATGTCTTGCTGGAAGCCTCTGCTACCGGTCGCCCCGTGATTACAAGCAACATTCCAGGCTGTAAAGAAGCCGTAGATCCCAATATCAGCGGGCTGCTGGTTCCTGTCAAGGATGGTCCCGCCCTTGCTCTATCCATGAAGGAATTCCTTCAGATGTCCCCTGCGGAAAGAGCTCAAATGGGTCTTTCAGCCCGCAAAAAAATGGAGTCGGAATTCCCCAAAGAACAAATTATTGCACAGTCGATCCACGCCATGGATCTGACCTAACACAAATCTACCTATGCCGTGTTGGAGGCAATTCATAATATGGAACTTTACAATCAATTAGTTTCCCGGAAAGAAAAACTGGCTCTCGTAGGCCTTGGATATGTCGGCATGCCTATTGCTGTGGCCTTTTCTAAGAAAATCGATGTCATCGGTTTTGATCTGAACAAAGCAAAGATCGATCTGTACCGTAGTGGCATTGATCCCACAAACGAAGTCGGTAACGATGCCATTGCTACCTGCTCCGTAGATTTCACCTCTGACGAAACTCGTCTGCAAGAAGCCAAATTCTTTATCGTAGCTGTTCCCACTCCCGTTAACGGAGATCATACACCCGATCTTTCCCCTGTAGAAGGTGCCAGCAAAATCGTCGGTCGCAATATGCAAAAGGGTAGCATCGTTGTATTCGAATCCACCGTCTACCCCGGTGTCACGGAAGAAGTCTGCGTTCCCATCTTAGAAGCAGAATCCGGTCTGAAATACGGTGTGGATTTTAAGGTCGGCTACTCCCCCGAACGTATCAACCCCGGTGACAAGATCCACCGTCTGGAAACCATCGTTAAGATCGTCTCCGGTATGGACGCAGAAACTCTGGACGAAGTCGCCAAGGTTTACGAACTGGTAGTAGAAGCAGGTGTTCACCGCGCCGAAAGTATTAAAGTAGCCGAAGCTGCCAAAGTCATTGAAAACAGCCAGCGCGATGTTAACATTGCTTTTATGAACGAGCTGTCCATGATTTTTAATAAAATGGGCATCGACACCAAAGCCGTTTTGGAAGCTGCAGGTACCAAGTGGAATTTCTTAAAGTTCCAGCCCGGTTTGGTTGGGGGACACTGCATCGGTGTAGACCCCTACTACCTGACCTACAAGGCCGCTCAGTTGGGCTACCGTAGCCAGATCATCTCCGCAGGCCGCCGTATCAACAACGGCATGGGCAAATACTGCGCAGAAAACCTGGTCAAGAAACTGATCCAGGCCGATGTGCCCGTAAAAACTGCCAAGGTCGCTATTTTAGGCTTCACCTTTAAAGAAAACTGCCCCGACACCCGAAACACAAAGGTCATTGATATTTATCGAGAGTTGCAGGAATATGGCATTACTCCCATCGTCTCCGATCCGGAAGCAGATGCCGACGAAGCAGAACGCCTTTACGGCATGAGATTCGTCCCCATGGAGAACCTGTCTGATCTGGATGCCATCGTTCTTGCTGTGGCTCATGACCATTTCCGCACCCTATCTATCGAAGATCTTAGTCGTCTCTACCGCCCCGAAGGAAAGAAGATCCTCCTAGACCTTAAGGGAATCCTCCCCAAGGAAACCTACCTTTCTAACGGATATCTATATTGGAGGCTGTGATTCTCACCACCTACACTTTTTATATTTAGGAGAAAACCATGCCCACTAACTATCTGTATATAAAAATTTTAATATGGATCTTCGTCGGTGGACTGGCGTTCTCTAAGCTATCAACGCGAAGACACGAGCTCGTTTCGGGAACCAAGCGAGAGCGTTGGAGCTACGGTGCCGCTTTACTTTTCCTGCTGCCACTGGTGTACTGGTGCGCTGTACGAAGTACAAGTATCGGTGACACAGGTTCGTATCGTTCCGTGTTCATAAACGCACCTTCTTCCCTTTCTCAACTTGCTTCATACATGGCCGAGCAAACAAAAGATGCCGCTTTCTATGGTTTGGTCGTTGTGATCAAAAGTCTGGTCACAACTAATTACAAAGTCTATTTCGGTATTATTGCCACCATTCAGCTACTATGTTTGGGACTGGTCTACCGGAAATATTCCAGAGACTACTGGCTTAGCATTTTTCTTTTTGTAGCATCCACAGACTATGCCGCCTGGATGTTTAACGGAATGCGTCAGTTTTTAGCTGCTGCTATTGCCTTTGCAGCCCTTCCGTTCATCCTGCAAAAGAAATACATCCCCTCCATTCTGATTGTTTTCTTAGCCTCTCGGTTCCATCAAAGCGCTCTGCTGGTGATCCCTATTATCTTTATCGTACAGGGGAAAGCCTGGAATGTTCGCACGCTTTTAATCGCCTTGGGCTCCTTAATTGCAGTGGCGTTCATCGATGAATTTACCGGTTTCCTGGACAGTTCCCTCCAAGATACCCAGTATGAAAATGTTGTTTCCGACTGGAACTCTTGGGACGATGACGGCACCAATGGCATCCGAGTTCTGGTATATTCCGTCCCCACCATCTTCGCCTTCATTTGGAGGAAAAAGATCTGGGAAAACGATAATCCACTAATCCACCTGTGTGTTAACATGTCTATTGTCTCCACTGCGATCTATGTGGTTTCTATGTTTACCAGTGGCATTTTTATCGGTCGCCTCCCCATTTATTGCAGTTTATATAACTATATTCTCTTACCTTGGGAAGTTCGCCACTTCTTCAAGAAGGAATCTCGTCTTTTTATTACCCTCTCCCTCATTCTCTTCTATATTGCATTCTATTTATATTCCAATATGTAAGGAGCAAAACCAACATGGCAGGAACTTTAATCGTATCCTTGGACTTTGAGCTCTTCTGGGGTATGCATGATTGCGTAGAACTGAATCACTACACCCCCAATATTTTAGGCGGACGGGAGGCAATTCCTAAGATGTTGAGCCTGTTTCAACGGTTCGGCATCCATGCCACTTGGGCAAGTGTGGGAATGCTCTTTGCCAATGGTCCCTCTGAGTTAAAGCCCTACCTTCCCAAAGAGTGTCCATCCTATCTTTCGAAAAAGCTTTCTCCTTACCCTTTTTTGGATACACTAAACGAAGGGGATCCCTTGTATTTCGCTCCGGAATTTCCCGATTTGATCGAAAAAACTCCGGGGCAGGAGTTGGGTTGCCACACATTCTGTCACTACTACTGTCGAGAAGATGGGCAGACCATAGAGCAATTCCGACAGGACATGCTTTCTGCCAAGGCCATAGCCGCAGATCGGGGCTACACCCTATGTAGCGTGGTTCTCCCCCGGAATCAGTCGGAACCTTCCTACACCCAAGTCCTGCGGGAACTGGGCTACACCTCATATCGAGACGAAGAAAACGACTGGATCCACGAGAAGGTCAAATTCCGCCCACTTATGCGAGCCCTTCGCCTCATAGACGTATATCTTCCCTTAACAGGTCACGGTTGCTTTACTCCTAAGAACGAAGAAGGCGTTGTCAATATCGTCGGCTCTCGTATGTATAAGCCTAAGTTTATCGGTCTATTGGAGCCACTGAAGTTACGGCGAATTAAAAAGCAGATGCTTTATGCCGCCAAACACGATCTATGCTTCCATCTGTGGTGGCATCCCCACAATGTGGGTGTCAACACCGATTATCATTTGCACCAGTTGGAAGATATTTTTTCCTACTACAACAAGCTACATAAGACCTACGGTATGCGTAGTCTAAATATGGGCGAGATTGCTACTGAGGTTCTAAAATAATTTTTCCATATTACTCTATTTCGAGGATTTATTATGTATCAATTTTACTATGCCGATCCCGCTGGACAGACACCTATACCGGACTTCAAACTCAATATCCGCGACCGTTTCCGCATTGTCGCCGTTCGTCCCACTATGTGGGAAGAGCACTGTCTGGAATGTGCCGCCCCCCTGTGTTTTGGCAACTGTCTCCACTATGAGGCTCGTAGCGATGGTCGTTGCAAACGATTTGAAAACGGCCTCATGACCTTCCCTCACGACAAAGCTTGTAACAAACAAGGCGTCCGTGTCAAATTCCGCAAATGGGGCAACATGATGACCGTCCTTTTTCCCGCCATGCTGAGAGAAGCTGACCTCGAAAAACTCCACAACAAAACCGAAAAGCAAGGAAAACGATTAAAAAAACTGGCTCAGTCTCGTCTTCCCCGCACTCTTCGTTGGAACGGAATCCGCACTGTAGAATTCCTCCGTCGCAGGAAGCTCCGCGGACTTCAGGGTCTGGAGAATCGTGCAGATGCCTTCCTGTTCCACGGCTACAGTCATAATCCCGTAGCATTCCGTCTGATCATTGAGATTTTTGATGATCACACTCCCTTGTATAAGACATCCCTCTCCATAGTACCGGGGGAAAATCTGCACATTCTCAGCAGTTTATCCCCCGAATGCTCTAAGGCAGACTTATTGGTTAAGTTATACCCTGAAAATGATCTGGATGCAGAACTGGACATCCTGTGGTGTGATTTCGTCCAAGGGGAGCCCATTGTTGCAGAGCAACCGGCTCCCACCGTAAAATGCTTGGTCTGGGATCTGGACGGTACCCTCTGGGATGGAATCCTAATCGAAACCGATGATCCTCATACCCTTAAGCTAAAGTCCGGCGTTCTTGAAACGCTGAAATCCATGGATGAACGAGGCATCATCCAGTCCGTTGCCAGCAAGAATGACTATGACAACGCCTGCCCCATTCTGAAAACACTGGGTGTTGCAGACTATTTCCTCTATCCCCAGATCCATTGGAATGCCAAGAGCAGTTCCATTAAGGATATTGCCAAGAGCCTGAATATCGGCATCGACAGTCTGGCTTTGATAGACGACTCCATCTTCGAGAGAGAGCAGGTTCACTCTACCCTTCCTCAGGTACGAGTCTACGATGCAGCAGATATGGACATGCTCCTGTCCCTGCCGGAATTCTCTGTCCCCGTTACAGACGAGAGTAAGAACCGTCGCCAAATGTACCGTGCAGAAGAACAGCGGAATCTCCTGCGTAGCAATAGCAATACGGACACCATTGAATTCTTAAAGAAATGCCATCTAAAAGCCACAGTCTTTGTCCCCAGAACAGAGGCAGAACGACTTCGTTCTTATGAGCTGGTAGTCAGGACCAACCAACTCAATATGTCCGGCAAAAAATACACCCGGACAGAATTTGAAGCCGTCCTATCCCGCCCTGACCATAAGATCTTCGCACTATCCTGTGGAGACAATTTCGGAGATTACGGTATTGTCGGTTTCGGCCAGTATCGCATTGAAAACAACTCCATAATCTTCACCGAGTTTGCCATGTCCTGCCGAGTCGCCGGCAAGTATGTGGAAAGCGCACTGTTTTCCGCTATATTAGAAAGCACCAATTGTACGACCGGAAATTTCCCCATTCAAAAAACAAAGAAAAATCAGCTTCTGCGAAAGACTTTGGATGCTATCGGATTCCAAAGCCTGCGCGAAAACGATAGCTCTATCGAGTATTCCTTTACTCACGATCTTGCTCATGCAGATCTTGTTTCTATTCAATTTTTAACACAGGAAGGTCCTTAACATGTGTCAAAATCCGATCCGAGTTTTACAAGTTGTCACAAACATGAGCTACGGCGGTTTAGAAAATCTTTTAATGAACTACTTTCGGCATATTGATCGCAACCGAGTGCAGTTTGATTTTCTTACCCATGTCGACATTCACCAAGATTTCGAGGAAGAAATTACAACTCTAGGTGGGAATCTTTATCGACTCCCCATGCTAAATCCGCTTTCTATTCATTATCGTTCTGAACTGCAGAGTTTCCTGGCAAGTCATCCCGAATATAAGATTGTGCATAGTCACTTAGACTGTACTGCCGGTTTCCCATTAAAATTTGCTAAGGCTACCAACGTACCTATACGTATTGCTCACGCCCACAACAGTAATCAAAGTCATAATTTAAAATATCTCTTGAAGATTTTTTATAGACACTTTATTCCTAAACACGCCACACACTTGTTTGCTTGTGGAAAAGAAGCTGGAAATTGGATGTTTAGAGGCCTCCCATACACAATTGTCAGAAATGCAATTGATGTATCGAACTTCACTTTTTCCTCCCAAAAATCCGCATCTGTAAAAGCCGACCTATGCATTTCCGACAAATTTGTCATAGGTCATGTCGGACAATTCCGTCAGCAAAAAAATCACAGTTTTTTGATAAAAATATTTAACGAAGTACATCACTCTAATCCTAATGCTGTTCTGCTTCTTGTAGGCAAAGGTCCCGAAATGCAGGCAACTCAAGATTTGGTGCATAAATTGGGCCTTTCCAACTCGGTTTATTTCCTTGGCGCTCGATCGGATATTCCCGATTTAATGCAAGCAATGGATCTTTTCATTCTGCCTTCTCTTTTTGAAGGTCTGCCTGTAACGATGATAGAAGCCCAAGCCGCAGGGTTGCCCTGTATTATTTCCGATAAGGTTCCCTTAGAATGCAAGATCACAGAGGATGTCACACAGATCTCACTGGAAGCTCCACTGTCCGAGTGGGCCGATTCTATTCTTCGTTATCAATCTTTTAGCAAAAAAGATACTACCGAAATTTTACAGCAATCCGGTTATGACATCGTTACAAACGCCAAATGGTTAGAGGAGTTTTATTGTAATGGAGCAAAAAGCTGAACATTCCATCCCCCTAACAATCTTCACCCCTGCCTACAATCGGGCACACACACTCTCTCGCACCTATGAGTCGTTGTGCAAACAAAGCTGCAAGGATTTCCTTTGGCTTGTAGTTGACGACGGTTCCACAGATCAAACTGCCGAGCTTGTAAAGGCATGGCAAGCTCAAGATACCGTCTTCCCCATTCAATATGTTTATAAAGAAAACGGCGGTATGCATACTGCCCATAATGTCGCCTATGAGCATATTACTACCGAGCTGAATACTTGTGTGGACTCCGATGATCTTATGCCTCCCAATGGAGTAGAACTGATCTTAGAAAAGTGGCGGCAGGTAAAGGATCAGGGCTATGCCGGCATCATTGCCTTGGACTCCGATTTGGACGGAAAGGTTTTGGGCGGATATTTCGCCGATAGCTTGACCGAAACCACCCTATGCGGATACTACGCCTCTGGCGGTAGCGGTGACAAAAAACTGATTTACCGCACAGATGTAATCAAATCTACACCACCCTATCCTGTCTTTGAAGGGGAAAAGTATGTTGCCCTCGCCTACAAATACCGCTTGATCGACCAGAGCCACCGTCTTGCTGTTTTAAACGAGGTGGTTTGCTGCGTAGACTACCAACCCGATGGTTCTTCCAATACTATGTTCAAACAGTATCTCAAAAACCCCAAGGGTTTTGCTTTTTGGCGAAAAATCTGTATGACCTATCCCGAATCCTCCAAGCGTCTTTGGATGGACTGTATGCATTATGTAGCCAATTGTCTCATTGCCCGACAATCCGGCTTTATTAAGGAATCTCCCAGAAAGTTCCGCACCATACTCATGTTCCCTCTCGGTTGCCTGTTAACTCTTTATATCCGCCAAAAGGCAAAGCGTAGCTGATTGCCCTAATTTTCTCTGTTCTAACTCTTCTCTTGCGAGGTTCATCGATGAAAAAAATACTGTTTCTTATTCATGATCTCGGCCATGGCGGTGCCGAAAAAGTCCTCGTGAATCTTGTAAATCACATGGACAGAAATAAATTCGATATTACCGTTATGTCTCTTTTTGACGTTGGGGTCAATAAACAGTTTTTGAAATCGGACATTACGTACAAGAGTTGCTTCAAACGAATGCCCAAAGGCAATTCTCATCTCATGAAGATTCTTTCTCCCCAGCGTCTCCACAAATGGTTGATCAAAGACCATTATGATATCGAAATTGCCTATTTAGAAGGTCCTTGTTCCCGCATTATCAGTGGCTGTCCTCACCCTAATACTAAATTGATCTCATGGATCCACTGTACCATGCAAAACACAAAAATGCTTTCTGCCTCATTCCGTAGTCTAAAAGAGGCACAGCAGTGTTATAGACGAATGAACATTATGGTCTTTGTTTCAAAAGGAGTCATGGAAGCATTTTCGCAATGTTGTCCTACCGCAAACCAGAAAATTGTTATATATAACACCAACGAGAGCAGTCTGATTCAAACCAAATCAGCACAGGTGTCGCCTCATCCTCTACCACCTGCAAAGTTCCATTGGTGCGGAATCGGAAAGGTCGAAGAAAACAAGGGTTTTGATCGTATGCTTCGAATTCAAAAACGTCTGCTTGAAGAAGGATACGACATTCATTATCATATCATTGGCACCGGATCCCTGGAAACTGCACTGAAAGAATGGTGCCACACCAACGGGATACACCGCACGGTCAGTTTTGAAGGATATCAAACAAATCCCTATGTATTCCTTAAAAATTGTGACTTCTATGCATGCGCCAGCTATTCTGAAGGTTTCTCCACCGCCGCAACCGAAGCCTTGATCGTAGGCACTCCGGTTTGTACTGTTGATGTCTCCGGCATGAAGGAAATGTTAGGAGAGAACAACGAATACGGAATCGTCACCGAAAACAACGAGGACGCCCTATACGCAGGTATTAAACGGCTGTTGGACGATCCCCGTTTGTTACAGTATTACACAGAACAAGCTGTCCTTCGTGGAAAAGCCTTTAGTACAGAAGAAACCGTCCGCGCAGTAGAAGACATGCTTTTATCATTATGACATAATCGTTCAGGAGGCACTATGTACCGATTTGAAAAAATCAAATTAATTATCTGGGATCTTGACGAGACCTTTTGGCACGGCACTATCACTGAAGGTGGTGCTGTGATCCCTCACGCCCATCGTGCACTCCTGAAAGATTTAACCGATGCAGGTATTGTAAACTCCATCTGTAGCAAAAATGATTGGGAACCCGTCCGTTCAGAACTGGAAAAGCAAGATCTTCTCCAATATTTCGTTTTTCCCTCCGTCAATTGGGATTCCAAAGGTAACCGTATCAAAGAGCTCATTGCAGATATGCAACTTCGCCCTGCCAATGTGCTTTTCTTGGACGATAACCATTCTAACCGTGAAGAGGCCCGATTCTTCTGTCCGGAAATCATGGTTGCCGCTCCCGAAGAGATCCCCGCACTGATTGCCGATGTCGCAAAAGCTCCGAAAAAAGATAAAGAGCATAAGCGTCTGAAGCAATATCGCGTACTGGAAGAAAAAAGAGCCAGTCGTGAAACTTACTCCTCCAATGAATCTTTTTTAATGGAGAGCAATATTCGATTGGATATTGCAACCGATTGCGTTTCTCAGATCCCTCGAATCCACGATCTGTTGCTCCGTTCCAACCAACTGAACTTTACCAAACTTCGCAGCACAGAAGCCGAGCTCTCTGCCTTGCTGTCCGATCCCGCTGTAAATTGTGGATATATTTCTGTCTGCGACAAGTTCGGGGATTACGGAATCGTAGGTTTCTATGCCATAAGGGATCATAAAGCGCTCCACTTTACCTTTTCCTGTCGCACCCTCGGCATGGGTATTGAGCAATATGTTTATAACCACCTTGGTCGTCCCGATTTAGAAATTGTCGGGGAAGTCATCAGTGATCTCACCTCTACCGAGGTGCCTAAGTGGATCAACCGTTCTGTATCTGCTACCACAGCTGAGAAAGCTGAAATCAAAGGGCTGACCGGAAAGCAAGTCCTAATCAAAGGCCCCTGTGATTTGTTCCAGATTTTCCCTTATATTGCAAATCCCGATCTCATCGATGCTGATTTTACTCATGTTGCAGAAAACGGTGTGCAAGTGGAATCTACCGGACACACCACTCATATTGTAGAATCCCTGCGCCTTAATCAGAATCAGAAAGATCTTGTCACCGCCGAAGTCCCCTTTACCGCCTCGGATATCTATCGTCCCAATCTTTTTGAAGGTAATTATAGAGTCGCTGTGATAAGCATTTTAACCGATGCCAACTTGGGTGTCTATCGCAGAAAGGAAACCGGTGAGCAATTTGCATTTTTAGAATATCTCCACCCTATTACCGATCCTCAAAACTGGGATCGACTGATTTCCAAAGAAATCAATACCTGCAATTTTGATTTCACTCAGGAAATACTGGAGAAATTTGCCAAACAATATGAGTTCATCGGCAGAAACACACCGGAGCAAGTAGTGGAAAATCTCCGCTATATCCGCAAGCATCTTTCAAAGGATTGCACCTTAGTCATTATGTTAGGTGGAGAGCTTCATTATGAAAAAAACACCTTCCCCGCATATGAAGATCGATACCTCGTTCACAAGAAGATGAATGCCGCGATCCGGCAGTTTGCCGAGAAAGTAGATGGTATCCGTCTTTTAGATGTCAATAAATACTTAGTGGATCAGAGCAGCTTCTACGATCACTACAACGATTATGTCAAGCCCGTCTACTATGCCTTGGCTAAAGATATGATTAACATC
>JAZREB010000399.1:0-14497 GCA_045660585.1 Faecousia sp.
CCTAAATCCAAGCAAATGGAATCTATCAGAAACATGATATTTTTCCGCAAGTTCCAACAACCGGGGCTGCATATCACCGGATCCTGCAATTGCATAATGTACCCGGGGATCATTCAGTTGTAACAGTGCTTGCAGAATCACTCGATGATTTTTGTTTGCATTTAACTCACCGGCTGAGAACAGAAGGAAGCAATCCTCAGGAACACCGACTTCTTTGCGTTTCATTTCTCTGTTGATATGAGTTTCCTTGTATTGATTAAAATCAAAACCCACACCCGGAATATAATGGACACTCTTCCCATGGAAACGGTTGGCGGCCAGATCGTAATCTTCTTTATTAATGGTAATAATTCTATCCGTATATCGGGAACAAAGCTTTTCTACAGGGTAAAAAATCATCCAATTGAGTTTTGATGCGCCCTTGAAAAAATGGAAGCCGTGGGCAGTATAGAAAACCTTAAGGCCAGTCTTTTTCCTAAATTTACGGCACACCAGCCTTGTAATTACAGAGGCATTGGGGGTATGACAATGGACGATGTCGTAACCACCGGACTTAATGATTTTCCTAAGTTGAGAGAAAGCCTTAATATTGTTGCAAGATAAAACAGAACGAGAAAAATCAACCTGAAAGCATGTACACGACATTTGATTGAAAGCATCATCTAAGGGCAGATCCTTAAAATTACATGCAATATCTACCTGATATCCTTCCTTAACAAGCATCTCCACATGGGGCTTAAAAAATGTATTCATTGTTAAGGAAATTGTCGTAACATAGAGAACTTTCATTTAATCTTCCTCACCGAGACACCAACATAGGTGCCGCTTTCTGTAATTTCGCGGATCACCACTGCGCCTGCACCGATTATGCAATAGCCGCTTACAGAAATATTATTGCTGATGGTCGCACCGATCCCAACATGGGTACTGGGGCCAATAGAAACCGTACCGCCGAGTTTTGCACTGGGTGAAATATGTACGAAATCGCCAATAATATTATCATGTTCTACTACGGCACAGGTATTGATGATACAGTGACAGCCAACGGTTGCACAAGCATTGACTACCGCATTGGCCATAATCACGGTCCCCTTACCAACTGTAGCATTAAACGCAATCTGTGCTGAAGGATGAATCAAACTGACCCAATTTACATCGTATTTTTCCGCAATATTGCGTCTGATCTCATTATCGCCAACGCCAATAATAAAATCTGTCTTACCATCATTCATTCTCTCAATGTCGGCTGTTGTTCCTACAATAGGAAACCCCATGCAGGTTCCGGTGGCACCATCATCTAAGAATAAAATTTCGGTATATCCGTTTTTGAAACCATTGTCGGCAATCACCTTTCCATGACCACCGGCGCCAATGATAACCAATCTATTCATGCGTGATCATCTCCGATTCACTACCCATAAATTCTTCCATTGTGACAGATGTAGCAGAAGAGATCCCTTCTCGTTTAATAACCTTACCAATTGTTCCAAGTATAATTTTCCAGTCTCCCAAAAAGGTTATATTGTCCACATACTTGACATCATATTCAAACTTTTTCTCCCAGCTAATAGCATTTCTGCCATTTATCTGTGCAAGCCCGGTAATACCGGGGCGAACCTCAAGCCGTCTGGCTTGCTGATCATTATAGCGATCATTATATTTGACATAAAGACATCTCGGTCCGCACAAAGACATTTTTCCACTGATTACATTCAGCAGAGACGGAAGTTCATCTAATGAACTACTGCGAAGGAGCTTTCCAAAACGACTCAGTCGTTGCTCATCAGGCAGAAGATTCCCTCCTGAATCCCTCGCATCTGACATGGATGCGAATTTAAACAAATAAAAAGGGTGACCATCCTTACCTGCCCGTTCCTGTTTGAATATAACAGGTTTTCCGATAAAGATCCGGACAAGAATACCGACCAATAGCATCAAAGGGCTCAGGACAATAAATGCAAACAATGCAATTACTGCATCCTGAGGAACTTTGAAATATTTTTCATAAAGACCCTTTTTAATATGATTGTTCGGGTGTAGTTTATTCAAAACAGCTTCTCACAATCTCTATAATAATTTTCTGTTCATCTTCAGTCATGCTGATATCACTGGGCAGGCAAAGGCCACGCTGGAAAATATCAGCACCAACATCTATATTTTCGTTGGAAATGTAAGCATCGGTAGCGGCTCTGCCGTTGCCGAGTTTTGTAACAAATCCGTGATTTCTGTATAGCGGTTGGAGGTGCATGGGTTTCCAAATGGGTCTACCCTGCACATTATACTTTTCCAAGACATCAAGGATCTCTTCAGGGCATGTCTTACCAGACTCGGAAACATAGCAACTTTCCTTTTCCCCTCTGACCTGCTTACACATAACCTCGGGAGCAATCAGCATACACGATAGCCAATAATTCGGGCTCATCGTCTGCGAGTCGAAAGGATTCATAGATACGGGCAGTCCTTTAAATCCCTCGGCATATCTATCATAGATCGCCTTTTTTAATGCTAAGTGTTCATCCAAATACGGCAACTGTCCACGAACAACACCGCCGATAAGATTACTCATGCGGTAGTTAAACCCAATCTCTTCATGTTGGTACCAGCGAGCATCCTCTCTACTCTGGGTAGACCACTTTCGCGCTTTATTTGCAGCATATAGGCTATCAGTAAGCAGCATACCGCCGGAAGAGCCTGTGATAATTTTATTTCCGTTGAAGGAAATCACATTGTAAGCACCAAAGGTTCCGGTTTGCTTTCCTTTGTAGGTTGCACCAAAGGATTCTGCCGCATCCTCAATAAGAACAGCACCATGTTTTTTGGCAATGGCGCAGATCTCATCATATTTTGCAGGTGTGCCGTAAAGGTTGACAACCATAACTGCCTTCGCATTGGGATAGAGTTCAAATGCCTTCTCCAATGCATCGGGATCCATATTCCAGGTGTCATATTCGGAATCTACAAAAACCGGGATCGCTCTTTCATACACTATGGCATTCACACTGGCGTAGAAGGTAATATCGCTACACAGAACTACATCTCCCTCGGATATGCCTGCCAATCGCACTGCAAGGTGTAGTGCCGCCGTGCCGGAAGAAAGAGGAACTGCATGTTGGCATCCGATCCTCTGGCAAACCTGTTTTTCAAGCTGGACAAGGTTTGCACCTTCAGTAGAAACCCAATTGGAATCGATAGCCTCTGTGAGATATTTGATTTCCTCACCGTGCATATAGGGCGAGGCGAGCCATATTTTCTTTTTAAATGGTACAGGGTTCATATAAATGTTTCCTTTAAATTATGGGGTATCGCATAAATGTCCGAGATACAGACAACATATTATCGTTCAACCCGAGTGTAAAACAGATCAAGGATCACCTGATCCAAGGCTCCTTGGTCAGGATAAAACTCATAATACTTTTCTCCGAGGATGTTCTCCCCTTCGAGAGTAACAAATCCGCCGAACCGATAATCACCGTATTCTGATGCGAGTTTATTAAGAACCGTAGCACTACAGTCAGTCTGCGTAAATTCAGAGATATCCTCCCAGAGGTCTACATAGAACATATCGTTCAATGCAGAAGACGCATTTAAGGAATGTGCAAATCCTTCTAAATACTGTTTCTGTCGTTCCATACGAGAAACGTTCAATTGAGATCCAACTCCGGCTCTGCTTCTAACGAAGCTATAGGCTTGTTCACCATTGAGCACAACGGTAGTCCCCTGAATCAATGAGGGATCTACTTGTGAGAAGTCTTCAGTAATACTGACTTCTACACCACCAACGCTGTCATTGAGGACAGCAATGCCATCCATATTCATACAGAAATAATAGTCGATGTTCAAACCGTATAAAAAGTTTGATACAGCCTTTTCCGTATTTTCACAGCTGTCAGATAACCCGGAACCATAGTTATGGCTGGTTGCAAGTTGTGCATAAACCATTCCGGCTTGTCTGCCGTTTATGCCCAGAACCGGTATATCCATCATCGTATCGCGATTGATGCCAAGGATACGAAATTCTTCGGTAGCTTCATCGAAAACCAAAAGGGCTACCATGTCGGCAGAGGCTTTGTTATTATAGGAACCGCTACTCTCTATTTTCCCATCGGCATCGGTACCGACCAACAGGATCACTTCAATATCGTGTCTGGGGTAATAAGATACCCCATCACGAACAATCGTCCTGGTTTGGAATTCTACTTGTGCATCATTGTCGGGAACAAGAACCGATTCCAATAACTTTACTCCACTGAACAAGAATAGTGCTACCATAAGCAATATCAGCGGAATCAATAAATATTTCAGTTTGGATGTGCGATCCATCGTCTTGACTCCTTCTGATCAGTTGATAGATAATTTATAAATCAGTTCTGCTTGGAAGCCTTCTTGCGATAAATTACAACACAAATAACCAATGCAGCAAAGCTACCTGCCATGATAAGGCTCCACATGAGGATATCGTTGCCGCCGAAGTCGCCGGTCTGGGGAGGAGTCTCGGTCTGCTTCACAGAGAATACAACAGGGCACACATCGGTAAAGTAGCAAGTCACAGTGCCATCGCCATTGTTGGTAAGTTTAACCTCGGTCCACTGACCATTGACGTAAACCATAGCAACAACCGTATCACCGGCAGATACACCGAGATCAAAGGTAACCTTCAGTGTGCCACCGTTATTTAACATTTCGGGATGCTCCTCGCAGAGGAAGGACAGGTCAAACAGATCGCGGATGACCATGTCATCGGGATTCACAGAGGAATCATAGGGCAGCTCCATAGAGCCGTTGCTCAGTTGCTCGTAGACATCGATAAGCTTATCTCTTGCTTCTTCGGGGATATCGGTAGAAGTTTCCGCCTCGGAAACAGGGGTGATAACCAGACATCCTGTATTCACATCGGAAATCACAGAACCATCAGGAGAAACGATCTGACCGATCACATCGCCACCAACGGGGACGATTTCGGGATGATCCTTATCACCGATACTGGGGACGAACTCCTCTGCATATGCAAAGGAAGCCATAAGAGAAATGCAAAGGGCCATGACAACAGCGAGGGAAAGAATGCGTTTCATAATACCATCTCCATTAAAATATTTTTTAGAATTTGATTTACTATTTCCAAAACGATCTGTCATGTTTTAAGATTCCATGACAGTATCGTTCATGGCGGACTGATGCTTGTCGGTAGCATAGTACCGATTACTGTATCGTTTACCGTACTTACCGTACTTACCGTACTTTCTGTAGTAGCCCTTGTAGCCGTAATGACCACCGGACTGAGAAGCACAGTTATAGACAACGCCAAGGATCCTGGATTCGATAAACTCGAACTGACTCACAGTGGAGAGCAAAGCATGGCGATCGCAGTAGTCCTGACGAACTACAAGGAGCATGCCATCGACCTGATTGGCCACTGCCAGGGCATCACTGACCTCGCCTACAGGAGGCAGGTCCAGGAGGATGTAGTCATAAGACTTTCTCAAAAGAGCGAGGGTCTTTGCCATTTTTTCGGAGCTCAGAAGCTCAACGGGGTTGGGAGGCGTCTGACCCGCAGAGATCACATCGAAGGCACCCTTGCCATCATTGAGATTGCAACGCTGGAGCAGATCGGAAATATTCTCCTGTCCGGTCAGCCAATTGGAAAGGCCGGGGTTCTTACGGAGTTTCATCTTTTCTGCCAGAGTGGGGCGGCGCATATCGCAGTCGATCAGGATGACACGCTTATTAAGCTGTGCCATAGAATAGGCAAGGTTTATGGAGGTCAAGCTCTTGCCCTCACCTGCCATGGCACTGGAGAAGCCGATAATACGGCAACTATTGTCGTCTGTAAAGGAGAACTGCAACTTGGTACGCAGTAGTTTGTATGCCTCGGAAGCAACGAAGCTGACCTGCTCGCCCAAAAGAGCCTCTTTCTTTTTAGCAGAGGAATCCTTGGACTTGCCTGCTGTCTTCTCGGTATCATAGGAATAATATTTGCCTTTATGCCCTGAGGAAGCCAGATTGGGAACTGCCGCAAGAACAGGATAATCTGTCAGTTGAGCGACACTCTCCTCCGTGCGGATCGTAGTATCGATCAGGAGTCTCAAAATGATCAGTGCAATGGTTGCCATCATAAAGATTGCAAAGCCAACGACGGCATTCTTGGAATAGCTGGGAGAGCTGGGACGGACGGGAACCACTGCAGAATCGACTACCTTGGCTGAGCTGCCTTCCATAATGGTTTCGATTCGTTTGGGCAGAACCTCTGCAATGGCTGTGGCGATCCGCTCTGCCTCGTAGGGGTCGGGACTGGTAACGACAACCTCAAAAATCTCCGTAGAGTTAACAGGAGCCGCAGAGATCATGTCCCGTAGTTCCGTGGTTGATTTGGAAATCCCGGAGCAATCGATGATGTCATTCAGAGTTGTACGGGCCTTTAGGATGGCAATGTGGGTATCTACCAGGCCTCTGGAAGCGGAAATATCGCTGGCAGAAAGACTGATGGTCGTGTCTCCTAAAGACAGCTTGCTGTTATTGACATAGAACATCGCGGAACTCTGGTACTGGGGTGTAATGAAATAGTACGTAAAGATAAACGCCACGATCGCACCGATCACAGACATCAGCACAATGAGCCAAAGTCGGTGAAGCAATCGCTCTGCAATGCGTTTGAGATCTATCTCAAATACACCGTTGGATTCCTGGTTTTTTTCATTCATATTCTACACCTTCTCCATTTGGACATAGTAATACAACATACGCTTGAATTATATCACAGGTGTTGTTTTAAGTCAATCATAAGATCATTAAAATATGGCAGTTTAATTAAAATTTAGATTTCACAAAACGCCAAATATTCTCCCTGTTATTTGGGACAATTTCCGGGTTTTCCATTGCCTTTTTAAGCTCCCTGTGTTACAATCATGATGGACGATCCGTACGGAAAGGAGTTCTGTTTCTATGAAACTTGTGTTATTGACCGCATTGGGAGTCGGCGGTGCCACTATGATCGGCGCCATTATCGGCTTTGCCTTTAAAAAATTGTCTCATCGTTTTTCAGATATCGTCCTATCCTTTGCGGCTGGAGTCATGCTTGCCGCGGCGGTTCTGGGACTGATTCTTCCCTCTTTGGACTATGGTGGAAAATACGGTCTACTGCTAACAATTGTGGGAATTTTTGTAGGTGCCATGTGCCTAAATGCAATGGATAAGTTAGTCCCCCACCTGCACAGACTGGCAGGAACAGAAGACGAAGCCCACAACAATGCCAATCTCAGCAAGGTACTCTTGTTTGTCAGCGCCATTGCGATCCACAATCTGCCGGAAGGTATTGCCGCAGGTGTAGGCTTCGGCTCCGGAGACACACATCGTGCGTTCCTTATTGCCGGTGGTATTGCACTACAGAACATACCGGAAGGCATGGTCATAATCGCCCCCATGTTAGCCGCCGGTGTTTCCAAAAAACGCACTTTAGTCTGCGCCCTACTTACAGGTGTTGTTGAGGTGGTAGGTACACTGATCGGATATTTTGCCGTCAGTTTCTCTGCCGCTGTACTTCCCTTTGCTCTGGCTTTTGCCGGGGGCACTATGCTCTATGTCATCAGCGATGAAATGATTCCGGAAACCCATGCCCACGGAAGTCAGAGAGGCGCCACCTATGCGCTCCTTGCCGGTTTCTGTCTCATGCTCATTTCCGATGTTCTGTTGGGGTAATACCATGGCAATTGGAACATATTATTTAAATGACCCCTCTGCGCCAAGGCCAAATAGCCCCACCCGCATAGGAACCAACGTATATTTACAATGGGAAGGCAAGCTCCTCTTGGAAAAACGGTGGGATTGTGAAATGTGGGGGCTACCCGGTGGCAGGCTTAAGAAAGGAGAAAGTTATCCCCACGGTATTGCCCGGGAAGTGTGGGAAGAAACCGGTATCCGTCTGCCGGAATCTAACTTCCGTCAACTCCGGATCGTAGATGATCAGCGGATCGCTGCCTATGCAGATGGTACCGTGTGGAAGATGATCATTGTACTATTTTCTGCCCGTCTGAAAGAGGCGCCCGTTTTCCGCTGCAGCAAAGAATCCGGGGATCTCCGATTCTTTACGGCGGATGAATTACTTCAGCTCCCACTGGTACCAACCCACCGAGATCTGATCCTTCAGTGGAAAGCGGAATAGCTGCATAACATACAATAGAGGCTGTTTGAAGATCACCAAAGATCCTTCAAACAGCCTCTTGTGTTAATTACCGGTTTTTCTTGTTTTCCTTGTCGCGCTTTCTCTGTGCGGCGCGCTCTCTTGCATTAGCCTGAGCCTCTGCACGAGCCTTCTTAGCCTTTTCTGCAGCAGTTTCGTTGGTAGCAACAGCAGACTTCATGAGTTCCATACGGACACGATCCTTGCTGGTCTCGATAACGATAGACTCTGCTTCAATAGCAACGATCTTGCCAACGATGCCACCGATAGAGGTGATCTTGTCGCCAACGGTAAGACCGCTACGCATAGCTTCTTCTTCCTTCTTGCGCTTGTTTTCGGGTCTCCAGATTACAAGCCACATTACGAGAACCATCGCAATTAAAACAATAATCATACCGCCAGTACTTTCCATAGTTATATCCTCCAGTTTTTTGCAATGAATGTATTATACAGGATAAACTCCTGTTTTGCAAGTGTTTTTTCTTAATCCTCTGCTTTTCTGTCCAAAAGCCGGGAATATTTACCCCGGAACTGTCCGAAGGTTCCTTCATCCAAAGAATCACGGATCCGCTGGGTCAGCTTATTGTAGAAATACAGGTTATGCATAACAGAAAGACGCATTGCCAGCATTTCCTCCGCCTTAAAGAGATGACGGATATAGGCACGGGAATAACGACGGCAAACAGGGCAATCACATTCTTCATCAATGGGTCTGTCATCCCGTTCATATCTGGCATTCTTCAGGTTGCGGCTACCGCTCCAGGTAAAGAGCTTGGCATGACGAGCATTTCTGGCAGGCATAACACAATCAAAGAAATCTACGCCACGGGCTACAGCCTCTATGATATTAGAGGGTGTACCTACCCCCATGAGATAGCGGGTCTTTTCCTTGGGCATATAGGGCTCCACAGCCTCGATCACATCGTACATAACCTGGGTAGGCTCACCGACTGCAAGACCGCCGATAGCATAGCCGGGAAGATCCAATTCTGCGATCCGCTTCATATGCTCAACTCGAAGATCTGCATATGTACCACCCTGATTGATACCCCAGAGCATCTGTTGGGGATTTACCGTAGTAGGTAAGCTGTTGAGACGAGCATTTTCTTCTTTACAACGAACCAGCCAGCGATAGGTGCGATCAATGGACTTTTTCACGTAATCATAGGGCGCAGGATTCTCGATACACTCGTCAAAGGCCATGCAAATATCAGAGCCTAAGTTGGACTGGATCTGCATGCTCTCCTCCGGTCCCATGAAGATCTTTCTGCCATCTAAGTGAGAGGCAAAATAGACACCCTCTTCTTTGATCTTCCGCAGAGAGGACAGAGAGAATACCTGGAATCCGCCGGAATCCGTGAGAATAGGACCATCCCAGGTCATAAATTTGTGCAAGCCACCCATGTCCCTCACCACCTGATCACCGGGACGGAGATGGAGGTGATAGGTATTGGATAACTCCACCTGGCATCCAATATTCTTTAGATCCTCTGCGCTGAGAGCACCCTTAATGGCACCCTGGGTGCCAACATTCATAAAAACAGGAGTCTGCACTGTGCCATGGGCGCAGGTAAACTCCCCTCGGCGAGCAGATCCTTCTGTTTTTAGCACTTCAAACATAGTCGTTACCTCATTTAGTCAAGATTCGGTTAAATAATGAGCATAGCATCGCCAAAGGAGAAGAAACGGTATCTTTCCTTCACGGCTTCTTCATAAGCGTGCATAACATGGTCATAGCCTGCAAAAGCAGAAACCAACATAATAAGCGTGCTCTCCGGTAGATGGAAGTTGGTAATAAGACCGTTCATAGCCTTAAAGCGATAGCCGGGATAGATAAAGATCTCTGTCCAAGCAGAGCTCTCTACAAAAGTCCCATCCTCCCGTGCCAGAGATTCCAAGGTTCTACAGGAGGTTGTTCCCACACAGATGATCCGACCTCCCTTGGCTTTGGCCTCATTGAGGATCTGTGCCGTTTCCTTGGAAATCATGCAGAATTCAGAGTGCATATGGTGATTGGTCACATCATCTACTTTAACAGGGCGGAACGTGCCCAAGCCTACATGAAGGGTCACAAATGCAAGACGGATTCCCTTTGCCTCTGCCTGTGCAAGGAGCTCCTTTGTAAAATGGAGTCCCGCAGTAGGGGCGGCGGCAGAACCATTGATCTTGGAGTATACGGTCTGGTAACGTTCCCCGTCTTCCAGCTCTTCTTTAATGTAGGGGGGCAGGGGCATTTTCCCTAAACGCTCCAATTGTTCCAGGAAGATCCCCTCGTAGAAGAATTCCACCAGGCGATTTCCGGTTTCTGTCTCCCCTACGATTTTTGCAGTGAGGGAGCCGTCTCCAAAAATGACCTCGGCCCCTTCTTTTAACTTTCTGCCGGGTTTGGCAAGGCACTCCCAAACGTCCCCTTCCTTCTGGGTCAGGAGGAGGATCTCAACCGCACCACCGGTGGGTCTGTGTCCCAATAAGCGGGCAGGCAACACACGGGAATCATTCATAACAAGGCAATCACCCTCTTGCAAATAATCCAAAACGGAAAAAAACTGCTTGTGAGCGAGAGTGCCTGTTTCTTTATCCATAACAAGTAAGCGAGAGCTGTCTCGTTGCTGCAAGGGTGTCTGCGCAATCAACTCCGCCGGGAGATCATAGTAAAAATCACTGGTTTTCAAATTTCTTTCCCCTTCCATCATTGGGACTTTGGCATATATCCACATATCCAACTCATTATACCCCATAATTTCAAAGAATGCAACAGAAATATTCACAAATCACCAAAACAGACCATAAGATATGCGGGAGGTGTTTTTATGAAAGAACCTGTATTTTTAGGAACTGCGACTGCCTTAGTAACCCCGTTTGATAGAGACGGGATCGATTTCAAAGCTCTGGATCTGCTACTAAAAAAACAATTGGATGCCAATATCCCGGCATTGATCCTCTGTGGTACAACCGGAGAAGGCAGTACCCTTTCCAAGGAAGAGAAAGCACAATTGTGGATGCACTGTGTACGCTATGTAGACGGTGCCTGTAAAATTATTGCAGGGGTCGGCTCAAACAGCACCCAAACGGCTACTGAGCTTGCCCAAACCGCGGAACGTTGCGGCGTAGATGCTCTCCTGGCAGTTACCCCCTACTATAACAAGTGCACCCAAGACGGGTTGATCGAACATTACAGATCCATTGCGAGCTGCACGGGGCTTCCTGTCATTACCTATAACGTTCCCTCCCGTACAGGTATGTCTATGAGTACCGATGCCTGTCGTACTCTCTCCACCCATCCACGGATCAACGGCATCAAGGATGCAGGTGGCAATATTAGCCAAACTGCACAATTATGTGCTCTGCCGAACTCATACCTATGGTCGGGAAACGATGACCAAATTGTCCCCATTATGTCATTGGGTGGCTGTGGAGTCATTTCTGTATTGTCTAATCTCTGTCCGGAAGTAGTAAAAACCATCACGGATCTCTGCCTTGCAGGAAAATATAAAAGAGCCGCACAACTGCAGCTCCATTATCTGCCCCTAATCGAGGCTCTATTTTGCGAAGTCAACCCCATCCCCATTAAAAAGGCTCTGGCCTCTCAAGGTCTGTGCAAGGATATCCTCAGACTACCCTTGACTCCCCTGTCTGTAGATGGGCAGAAAAAGCTATTTGCCGCCATGGAACGGTGTTTGGTCTAATTACTCGTAGCCGCAAAGGTTCCGCAGACCACAGACTCCGCTCCGGCCTGAGAAAGGATCTTACTGCATTCGTCTAAGGTGGCTCCGCTGGTAATAACATCATCGATCAGTAAGATCCTCCTTCCGCAGGTACTCGACGGATCCGTAGCCTTGTAGGCATTCAAAACATTCGTTCTCCGTTCTTTATGATCGGAGATCCGAGCTTGGGCAGAATTATGACGTACCTTTTGAAGCAGGGATTTCACAGGGATCTGAAATTCCTTTCCCACAGCCTTGGCGATTTCCTCGGCCTGATCATAGCCACGCTTTCTCTTTCTTTTCTTGCTGACGGGCACCCAGGTGATCAGATCTGCCGACACCTTCTCTTCCAGGAGCTTCATTGCCAGAAGTCTTCCGAATGCATCTGCGTAAAGCTGTTTGCCGGAAAATTTCAGTTTTTTCACTGCGGATGCAACGTCATTCTTGTAATAAAAAACACTGTAGCAATATCCAAAATGCTTCCCGCGAGACACAGCATGTGGAACCCGTTCCGTACTCATACGGCATTGAGTGCAAAGATCGGTTTCGTTTCGAGAAAGAATCTTGGTGCAAAGGATACATTTACGCGGATACAGGAGATCCAATATCCAGTTCCAAAGGCACTTGATCACAGTTTCTTGTTCCCTCCAAGTTGCAATACTTCCGACTCTACAAAATGTTCAAAATGCAAGGTTTCAACGGCTTTTATCGGTCTTGTGGAATAGTCATTGATGTTATGGAATCCCTTAACGCATATCCGTCCGTCTTTTGCATAGCTAATGTGGTTAACAGTATAATTCGGATGATTTCCCGTAAAATCCTTACGAGAAAATTGTTCCATAACCTCAAGGGTCTCTGCCTCGATCAGATCCCACTTGCGATGACCGGCAATCAAATACCGATGGTCGATGGCAGTAAAGCCCCAAACGCCGTAAGGACGCTTTTCTTTCAATACTTCCCCTGTTTCCATAGATAGAAGCATCATGCCGTAGTCGTGGAGTTGCACCGTAAGGGTGTCGTCTCCAACAAAAATATCTGTAACACCCCGTCGGGATTTTGTGCGCCAGAGCCTCTCCCCTGTCCTTGCCGAAAAGCAGAACAGTCCTGTTTCCCAGGTCTGCAGAAACACCTTCTCGCCATCCGGGGACACCGAGATCCCAAACTGACGGATATAAGAAGTGATGTACTTGCACCCCCATGAATATTGCTCTCCGGAGCGATATCGAATGATCGCACTATAAGGATCTGTCTCAAAATCAAAACGAATCGTCTCTATAGGGGTACCGGAGAATTCACAGCACCAAGGATCCCCCTCCCGACGCCAACGAGCATTATAATGTTTATGATAATACAGTTCATTATTGCTCATAAAAGTCTCTCCTTCCGGAAGGCGAAGCCTTGATATACACGCTAAAGCGTGATGAGATACCATTGCTATCGCAAAAGATAAACAAAAAGGAACTTTTGGTAGACAAAAGTTCCCTTTTTGTTGCGTAAGAACAGTATAACGGTGCGTAAATGTAGGTAAGAACAGTGAAAAGTAGTAATGAAAAACTACTCAAACCATACCTTGTACATAGTTTCCAATAAATCAGGTGAAAGACCAACCTTGTTATCGGGTAGTACCGAGTCGACACCGCAAAAAGGGCAAACGGCAGTTTTTCCGCTTTTATCGTTGATGTAATACTCGGAAATCAACTTGCTATCAAAAATCTTTTTGCAAAAGAAGCATCCGCATTTGTTACTCAACAAAACATTTTCTTGATTAGAAGTAGAATATTGATGCCAATAGGTACTATATTCCTCTGCAGTCAATTCGGGATATCCATTTGTTTTCCAAATGTATTTAGGATTCAGGTATATATAAATTTGATAACGATTTTTATAATCTATAAGCGATAGCGTGTTAGCGCCGCCCTCTTCAAAGTAATCATCGTTTTCCCAACCACAATACTTACATATATCGTAATCACAGTCTTTTTGAAATTTAGTTTTTCCACAAACAGGGCAAATAATCCTATTAGGCATCAAATTCACCACTTCTCTTTTATTTTATTATATCACACTTCCGCAAATAAATCAAGGCGTAAGCCTTGTATATCATCCGCAACTTGTTGCGGTATATCATCAAGCCGCAGGAGGATGCACGCTAAAGCCTGATGAGATACAGCCCCGGAGGGGCTGATGATATGCACCACACTTCGCGCGGCGATGATATACCAAGCCTGCGGCTTGGATAAAAAAAGAAGTAACTTTTGGTAGACAAAAGTTACTTCTTTTTTGAATTATAACGCATTTTTTGATACGGGTTGCATTGGGTTGCAAAAGTTGCATTTTGGCTTTTGGGTTGCATTTGATATGCAACCTTTTTGCTTTATGCAACCGTTCGATAAATTGGAATTTATGCAATTCTTATTTTGCAACTCCTAATGCCGGATCCTGTTGTCTATAATATTCCGTAAGCAGTTCGTGGGCTGTCTGTACTCTTTCGCATAGATATAAACCCTATTAAGACTGTCCACACATAAGCACATGTTTTAGGCATCATTAAGAATCCAATTGCAGGCACTGAATCTGCCCATAAAACAACAGGAATATAAAAAGCAAAACTTAAAACAATTGT
>JAZREB010000400.1:0-3763 GCA_045660585.1 Faecousia sp.
ATTCTCGCCGGTGATGCCCTCTGCCATGGTCTTGCGCATTTGGTCGGCAGACAGGTGGATCAGAAGATCCGTGACGCAGAAGATGGGATCTGTGGGATCCTCGCCAACGGTGACGGTAACAACGGAGCCGTCCTTCTTATAGACTACACCGTGGAGGGCAAGGGGAGTGGTGGTCCACTGGTACTTCTTGATACCGCCGTAGTAGTGGGTCTTGAAGTAGGACATTTCGCTATCCTCGTACAGGGGATTGGGCTTCAGATCCAGACGGGGAGAGTCAATGTGGGAGGCGCAGATGTGAGAGCCTTCGTTCAGGGACTTCTCACCGATGACGGCGAAGATCACAGCCTTCTTGTGGTTGTTGCCGTAGACACGGTCGCCGGGCTTCAGTTCCATGCCGGGAACCAGGGGCTTAAAGCCGTTCTTCTCTGCCTCGGCAATGGTCCACTCTACGGCTTCACGCTCGATCTTGCAGGTGGAGATGAAGTCCATGTACTCTTTGCAGTAGGGCTCCATAGCGGCCAAATCTTCTGCGCTAATGCGGTCATAGCCGTTCTTGGGGTTGTTCAGCAGGGACTTGCGCTGTTCTTCGTATTTCTTTTCTTCCATGTTAAAAACTCCTTTTATAAAATTTGTACATTGTTTGGAAAATTGCTCCATGGGTTGGTCGGAGCATAGGGTATGGTCTGTCATTGCGGAAAATTCCGCACAGCTCTTTTGGGCGCGGATCCGCAAGAGAGCGTATTCGGGAGTGATGTCGTCCCGTTTAGTCAGGCGAGCCACGCGTACCTCTTCCGGCGCGATCACAGCTACGGTGGTATCACAGAGATCACCGAGACCGCTTTCTATGAGGGCAACGGCATCGATGGCGGCATATTCCTTCCCTTGGAGAAGGTCGAAAACAGCCTCCTTCACATAGCGGTGAGTGATATGATTGAGGGTTTGCAGTTTCTCTTCGTCTTGGAAAACGATTTTACCCAGAGCTTTCCGATCAAAGACACCCTCCGAGAATGCGTGAGGGAACTGCTCACGGAGCTCCTGTACCATAGGCCCATCGGTCTGCAACAAGCTATGGTAAACAGCATCGCAATCGATACAGCAAAAGCCAAGGGCTTCTGCCGCCTTTAAGAGGGTGGTTTTTCCACAACCGGTGCCTCCTGTAATGCCGAGAACCTTCATAGGTCTTCCTCCCCGGCATCGATGATACAGAAACCGGCGGCTTTTTTCAGGCGGTTGCCTACGGCATAGGCTACGCCTCCACCTTGGGGACAACGGGCAAAGATCCGCTTGATCTCCGGGCGGTCTAAATCTCGCAGGGCAGAGAATAACCCTGCGGACAGGCTACGATTGTCACCGCGGCTGCCATAGGCAGTGGGATTGCAACCGCTGTATAAGGGGAGCTCCTCTTGGAAACAGAGGACGGCATCTCCCTCTTGGAATTGGGCGAGGATATATCGGGCGGCTGTTTCATCGGAACCGTCAACGATCAATACCTTGGCGGTGGGGGAATAGTGGATGTACTTCATACCGGGGGCCCGTGCAATGGCGTCGGGAGGGAGCTCACCCAATACGGCAGGATCAACTTCCAACTCACCCAGAGATTCCAACAGTTCTTCCGGGGTGATCCCACCGGGACGGAGAAGACGGGGGACCTCCGACGTTAGATCAATTATGGTAGACTCCACACCTACGGCGCAGGGGCCACCGTCAATAATGGCGGCAATACGGCCGTCCATATCGTGGAGAACATGTTCTGCAGTGGTGGTAGAGGGCTTTCCACTGATGTTGGCAGAGGGGGCGGCAATGGGAACCCCGGCCAGACGGATGAGGGTCCGTGTTGCCTCATGGGCAGGACAGCGAACACCTACGGTATTGAGACCTGCCACAGTCCGTTTGGGAACATGATCCTTTACGGGGAGGATCATGGTCAGGGGGCCGGGCCAATAACGCTCGGCCAGTGCCCATGCACTTTCCGGGATGCTGTGGCAGATGGATTCCATCTCCTCCGGCTCTGCAATGTGGAGGATGAAGGGATTGTCCTTGGGTCTGCCCTTGGCCTCGTATATACGGTCAACGGCAATTTCGTCCAGACCGTTGGCACCTAAGCCGTAGACAGTTTCCGTGGGGATACCGACTAAGTCTCCTCTGCGGATGAGTCCTGCGGCATAGGCAAGATCCTCACGGCTGTCTCCACGGAGCATTTGTGTTTTCATGGGGATTATTCACCGCTTTCTCTGAGTTTTTCTGCCTGGTCTGCGGCGATCAGGGCATCGATGATCTCATCTAAATCACCGTTCATAATCGAATCGATTTTGTACAGTGTCAGACCGATACGATGATCGGTGACACGGCTCTGGGGGAAATTATAGGTACGGATCTTTTCGTTACGCATACCGCTACCTACTTGGGAACGGCGTTGACCGGAATAGGCGGCCTCGATCCGTTCTTGCTCCATTTGGTAGAGCTTGGAAGAGAGCATCATCATGCACTTTTCACGATTTTGGAACTGGCTCCGTTCTTCCTGACAGGCAACGACGATGCCTGTGGGCTTGTGGAGAATACGGACAGCGGAGGAGGTCTTGTTGATGTGCTGACCGCCTGCACCTGAGGCACGGTAGACCTGCATTTCCACATCCTCGGGACGGATGTCTACGTCCGCTTCTTCCATTTCCGGCAGGACAGCTACAGTAGCGGTAGAAGTGTGGACTCTGCCGCCGGATTCTGTTTCCGGTACACGCTGGACACGGTGGACACCGGATTCAAATTTGAAACGGGAATAGGCACCGGCGCCACGGATCTCAAAATCGGCTTCTTTGACACCACCCAGTTCCGTCTCGGTATAGTTCAGGAGCTGTACGCTCCAATTCCTGGAGGCGGCATAGAGTTGGTACATACGGAACAGACTATGGGCAAAGAGGGCGCTTTCTTCTCCACCGACACCACCGCGGATCTCTACAATAACGCTCTTATCGTCATTTGGATCCTTGGGAAGGAGCAGAATTTTTAGATCCTCTTCTAACTGTGCACAGCGGTTCTTGGCATCGGCATATTCTTCCTGACACAGCTCTTTCATTTCGGGATCGGTCTGCCCCGTCATGAGCTCTAAGGCATCCGACATGTCCTGCTGAGCACGGAGATAGCCACGATAGACCTCTACCACAGGGGCAAGATCCTTCTGCTCCTTCAGATATGCCGCCGCTTTCTTGGGATCGGCGAAGAAATCGGGCTGTTCGGTGCGGGCACCGATCTCGATATATTTTTCTTCTACAAGCCGTAGCTTGTCTAACATCTTTTGATCCATAAATGGTTCCTCTTACTTGGCTTGATATAGGTTAAAAATGACCTCTGCCCGATCCTGTAGGGCGGTCGTTTCCCGCAGGGCTTGGGCGGCTTCCTTGCTGATCCGCCATACATGGGGGGTCATGGACAGGAGATTGTGCACCTGCTCCGACTCTGTCAGAGCAAAGTCAAAGGTGAGGGTTTTGCTTGTTAATAGGGTAAAACCTGTAAGTTCAGGCTGTAAATTCTTTTCTTTCTCTACCAGTGTGGGGTAGATGATCTTTTTGAGTCCCACCAGGTGATTCTTTCCGGCTAATACTTGGACAAAGAGCCCACCCGGTTTTAAAACACGGTGGTATTCATCCTCCATGGTCAGGGCGAACATGGAAAGGAGACAATCGAAGCTGTGATCCTCAAAGGGAAGATGAGAGGCTGTGGCAGTGAGCCACAGGCTGTCTTTGTACTTGGCGGCGGCGCAACGGACGGC
>JAZREB010000401.1:0-14186 GCA_045660585.1 Faecousia sp.
CAGCTGATCCAGAATCTTCTGCGTATGCTGGGGATCCCTGCTGTGGTAGGTGACGGTTGGCGAGGAGATATGGCGGCCAATACCGTTGAGCTGTTCAATATGGAAGGACATGCATGGTGCTTTGTCCTTCTGGATGGAGAATGGGTGCTCTATGATCCTCTGTGGCTGGAAGAAGGCACTACGGATCGGGACTACATGGAACGGTGGATCTACTTTGATACCGTTGAGTTCGTTTGTCCCGTTTATGACGAGGAAAATCTGCCTCCTGAGCTCTATGACAAGGCAAAGATCTATTATGTGAATGATCGCCCTGTGTCCTATGCCAATGGTTTCCCCATGGGCGTTGGTACTACCACTAACTTCATCAACAATATGTCCGTTGGCTTTGTCAGCAATCAGGATGAATGGGATACCGGTATCAGTGACGGGTGGACATATTTGGATCCTACCAGAGATGAAACCACAATGGTACGAGGAGAGATCTATGCCGGCGGCTGGATCTCCTACGGCAAATACAGTGATGGCACGCATATGGTCTTGTCCTACCCCTATGCCAACGGCATGATCCCCGATGGGGGCATTCGGGTACTGGACGGTGTGGAATACTGGCAGGGCACGGTTTACTGCTATCCCATTACTGCGGACAAAGAGGATTACATCATTACTGACGGCTGTGTGACTTTTCCTGTTGGGTATACGGGACCCTTCCTGTGGCTGTGTTGGGGCGAAAAAGTGTGGGAAGGCTGTACCCTGACCCTGACTCCTCAGAATCCGGAAGTTGCAACCGTGGATGACCAAGGAAATATTACTGCTCACGCAGAGGGCTACGCCTCCTTCAAGGTCGAACTGATCAGGGATGAGGATAATGCTCTGATGTCTTTGGAATATATGAGTGTGATCATCTCCAACGAAAAGCAGATCCCTGACTATACGGATCATGGGGCACAGAAACCCGATGAACCCGACGTTCCCGATGTTCCCGATGTTCCCGATGTTCCCGATGTTCCCGATGTTCCCGACGTTCCCGATGTTCCCGATCAGCCTGCACCCACCTTCTCCGATGTAGAAAGGGGTAGCTGGTATGAAGATTCTGTCAACTTTATGACAGAACAGGGACTTATGAACGGTGTGGGCAATGGTCGCTTTAACCCCACCGGGTATGTTACCAGAGCCATGCTTGTAACCATTCTCTATCGCGCGGAGGGAGAACCCTCAGTAGCGGGGCTTTCCAACCCCTTTACAGATGTGCCCCAGGCATGGTATACCGATGCGGTAATTTGGGCGGCTTCTCAGGGGATCGTCACCGGTGTGAAGCCGGATCGATTCAATCCCAACGGCAATATCACCCGTGAGCAGATCGCCACCATCCTGTATCGCTATGAAGGCAGTCCCGAAGCACCTGACACATTACCTCCCTTTGCTGACAATCGGCAGATCAGCGGATATGCTCTGCGCCCCATGAACTGGGCCATTACAGAAGGGCTTATCAACGGTGTAGGCGGTGGCTTCTTGGCTCCCGGCAATACAGCGACCCGTGGGCAGATCGCAACGATTTTAGCACGTTATTTGCAGAGAACCTGAGAAAGGAAAATCCTATATGAAGAAATTTTTGGCGATATTTCTTGGACTATGTATTCTGTGTAGCCTGATTCCCGGGATCTATGCAGCGGGAAGCGACAGTTGCTTGTCTCAAGAGGAGTATGATGTTCTGAAAATTGCCAACCAAGAACGGGCAAAGGAAGGCTTGTTCCCTTTGACCTCCACTCTTAAATTACAGCAAGCCACGGATATCCGTGCTGAAGAATTGGTAACGATCCCGGATCATGTTCGCCCCGATGGCACCGATTGGTACTCTGTTCTCGAGGAATTGGAGCTTCACTACATGTGGGCAGGGGAAAATGTTGCCGCCGGGCAGAGAAACCCTGCTTCTGCTATGAAGGCCTGGATGAACAGCCAGGGGCACAGAGAGAATATTCTCAGGGATAAGTACATCCATGTTGGTGTGGGCTATCATTATTCGGAAGAATCGATCTATGGGACCCATTGGGTACAGCTTTTCTACAGCAATTATTACTGCGAATATACCTCTATGACCGTAGAGCCTTACGGAGAAGAGACAGTCTCTGTTGGAACGTCTTTAGAGGATGTGCAGTGGATCGCATGCTTGCAGTGCAAGAGCTGCGGCAGCTCTTACCTCCCTGTTCTGCCGGAATATTGTACCGGCTATGATCCCAATGTGGCGGGAACACAAAGGGTTACGGTCAGTGTTTTGGGACAGAGTGCAACTATGAACGTCAAGGTTCTTTCTGAGGATGGAGAGGTAGAAGACCCCACGGAGGAGCCTACAGAGCCTTCTCCGAAGCCCTCCGAGCCGGGAAAGATCCCCTTTGCAGATGTGAAAGAGGGGGACTATTTTGCACAGCCTGTTCTGTGGGCAGTGGAAAATAATATTACCAACGGCACAAGTGCCAATCTCTTTTCCCCGGAAAAGAGTTGTACCCGTGGTCAGGTGGTGACCTTCCTGTGGAGAGCTGCCGGTTCCCCTGAACCCCAAACCAAAGACAATCCCTTCACCGATGTGAAAGAGAATGCCTATTACTACAAGGCTGTTTTGTGGGCAGTAGAAAATGGCATTACCACCGGCACAGGAAAGGGAAAGTTCTCCCCGGACAATACCTGTACCCGTGGTCAGGTGGCAACCTTCCTGTGGAGAGCACAGGGAGAGCCTGCTCCTGCCAATGAGAGCAATCCCTTCTCCGATGTAGGGGCAAAAATGTATTATTACAAGGCTGTTCTCTGGGCAGTGGAGCAGGGGATCACCACCGGTACCGGAAAGGGAAAGTTCTCCCCGGATAACACCTGTACCCGTGGTCAAATCGTGACCTTCCTCTACAGAGCTATGGCTTAATAAGAATGAAGAACCGCTGTAAGGATCGAAAACATCCTTACAGCGGTTTTTTGATTAAATGGCATACTGGCTGGTGTAGATTTTGTGGTAGAAACCCTTCTTGGCAAGGAGCTCTTTGTGGGAGCCTTGCTCGACGATCCGCCCGTGATCCAGCACTAAGATCAGGTCGGAATCTACGATGGTGGACAGACGGTGAGCAATGATGAAACAGGTACGCTCTTTCATCAGATTATCCATTGCCTTTTGCAGTAGGATCTCTGTACGGGTGTCGACATTGGATGTGGCCTCGTCTAAGATCAGGAGTCTCCGATCTGCCAGCATGGCACGGGCAATGGTCAGGAGCTGTTTCTGCCCCCCGGAGAGATTCGCCATATCGTCTCCGATTAGGGTATCATAGCCATCGGGCAGGGTGCGGATGAAGTGATCGCAGTAGGCACGGTCACAGGCGGCAATAATCTCTTCTCGTGTGGCATCGGGCTTTCCGTATGCCACATTTTCCGCAATGGTACCACGGAAGAGCCAAGTGTCCTGCAGAACCATGGCAAATTGGTTCCGCATTTCTTCCCGGGACAGTGTGGCACAGTCCACACCGTCAATGAGGATCCGCCCTTCTTGAATATCATAAAACCGCATTAAGAGGTTAACGATAGTGGTTTTTCCTGCGCCGGTGGGGCCGACGATGGCAACATTCTGCCCTTTCTTTACATCGATATTGAGATTTTCGATCAGGGGGCTCTCGGGATCGTAGGAGAAGTCTACATTCTCGAAACGGATGTAGCCCTCTGCTTCCTTGGGGAGCCTACCGATGGCATCTGTTTCTTCTTCCATATCCAGGAGCTTAAAGACTCGACGGGCGGCGGCCTTGGTATGCTGGCTTTCGCCCAAACCGTTTGCGATCTGCTCTAATGGGGAGGCAAATTGCTTGGCAAAAAGGAGAATGGTCACAATGACACCAACGGATTGCACACGACCTGTGAGCAGGAGCCAACCACCGATGAGACAGATGGCAATGTATGCCATGGCGTTAGAGAATGTAATAATGGGCCTGACAATGGTACGGGTGAAATTGGCTTTGGCCTCTGCGTCCTTTCTGCGGTTGTTGATGGCAGTGTGTTTCTTCTCTGTATAGCTTTCCAGATTATAGGCTTTGGTGGTAGCAAAATTGGTAAAGGCTTCTTCTACATGGGCGTTGAGGTTGCCACCTTCCTTGAACATGGCGTGGAAATGCTTCTCACTTTTAGAGGAAATATAGGTAGACAGCCAAATAGACAGCGGAGTCAGGGCAATGACCAAGAGGGCGAGGCGCCAATCCTCCAACAGCATCATAATGCAGATGGCGATGATGTTCAGGAATCCTGTCATAAGGATATCTACGATCTGGTGGATATAATTGCCCACTGTGGAGACATCATCGGTCATACGGGAGAGAACATCCCCAACGGGAGTCTGGTCTACGTAGGATACAGGGAGTCTCTTGATTTTGTCGGAAATGCGGATTCGCAGGGAACAGGTGAAATGACGGCTGACCACCTTGTTTAGCAGTAGCATTTTAAGGTAGGCGAAGATGCTGTAACCGGTGTATAACCCCAGGAGCACGATCAGGGAGGGGAGGATCCGTTCCGTGATATTTCCATCTATGGTGCCGTTCCAGTAATCATAGAGTACGTCAATCACAGACCCCAACAGCTTGGGGGCGGCTACGGAGCAGGTGATCATGAGGGTGCACAGAACACAGGCCAGCAATAGCCATTTGCGGATGGACTTGGCCTCTTTGATCAGGCGGAGGATCATACGATCTTTCGGCCGGTTTTTCATTCCTTGCCACCTCCTGTCTGGGAAGCGTAGATCTCCCCGTAGATCTTACAACGCTGCAATAGCTCTTCGTGAGTGCCCTGATCTACAAGGAGTCCCTTGTCCATAACGAAGATCCGATCGGAGCTCATGGCAGAGGTGATCCGCTGGGTGACTACGATCTGGGTCTTGCCACGGATCTTTTCGTTCAGGGCGGTACGGAGATTCTTCTCTGTCAGGAAGTCCAGGGCGGAGAAACTGTCATCAAAAATATAAATGGGAGCCTCTTTAACAATAGCACGGGCAATGGACAGACGCTGTTTCTGTCCGCCGGACAGGTTCTTGCCTGCCTGGGTGATCTCGTAATCCATGCCACCGCATTCCTCTACAAAGGACGCAAGCTGAGCGATCTCCACTGCTCGGTGGAGCTCTTCTTCTGTGGCATTTTCCTTGCCCATACGGATATTTTCTCCAATGGTGCCGGTATAAATGGCGGAGCCTTGGAGGACAGAGCTGATATCCCGACGGAGGGAACCTTTTTTGATGTTCTTGGAAGGGATACCGTCAAAGAACAGTTCCCCCTTGCAGGGACTGCGGAAACCCAACAGGAGGGAGATCAGGGTGGATTTACCACTGCCGGTACCGCCGATAATGGCCACCTTCTGCCCCTTTTGGATCTCTAAGGTGATGTCGCGGATGGCATCTTCGCTGCCACCGTAGGAGAAGCTGACGTTTTCAAAACGGATATTGCCCTCTAAGGTGTGATCTAAGCCTACGTCGCTGTTTCCCATGCCCTCGGCATCGAAAACCTCACCGATACGTTCGGCGGCGACTTTGGCATGGGGGTACATGACCATGGCGAAGGAGCCCATCATAATACCGCCCATGACCATGGTGACATACTGAACAACGGCGAAAATGTCACCTGCACTGAGAGAACCGTTTCCCATGCGGAAGGAGCCGAAATAAACAATGAGAACCGTTGCTACATTGAACAGGAACAAACTCACCGGCATAATAATACCCATGGAGGTGTTACCCTTGATAATATTCTCTGCCATGACCTCGGTGGCTTCTGCAATGCGATCATGCTCCCGGTCCTCCGAACGGAAGGCACGGATCACGCGGATCCCGCGGAGTCGTTCTCGCATAATGGCATTCTGGCGGTCAATGTATTTATCCGACCGCTTCCACAGGGGTAGAACCTTACGCCCGATGGCAAGGACGATGATGAGAATCACGGGAATAAAGATCAGCAGAATGAGAGACAGGACAAAATCCTTTGCCATAGCCAGAATGACACCACCCAGGAACAGCATGGGGATGGTGGCTACGGTACCGCAGAGCATGGAGGCGACCCAAGACACGGTCATAACATCATGGGTGGCACGGGTCACCAATGCGGCGGTGCCCCAGTGACCGAATTCTTCAAAAGAGAGGGTGTTGACCTTGCGGAAAATGTCACTGCGGAGATCTCCGCAGAAGCCGGCGACGACTTTGGAAGAGACGTGACTGCCCCACAGGATACAGCCCAAACTTACCCCGGCGGTCAGGAGCATCTGCAGGCAACAGCCTAAGATATAGCCCATGTCTTTTTCCCGGATGCCGTAGTCTAAGATATTACTCATAAGAGTAGGCAGTAACAGATCACAGAAAGAGGACAGGGAGATGAGCCCCATTGCAAGGAGCAGATACCCGGTATAGGGTTTGAGATATTTTAGCATTCGTTTCATAGAGACCTCCGTAACTTACGGCGAACGCGGTTGATGTGTCGTTCAAACTCTCCTCCGCAGAGGAGATCGGCTAAGACCAGTTGCTGGAAGGTGGGTACGGTACAGGATAGGAAGCCCAAACGCTCTTCGTACACAGGCAGGAGTCCCTTAGGCAGTACCATGTATGCCACACGAAGGGAGGGGGAAATGGTCTTGGAAAAACTGTTCATATAAATCACATTCTCTCCTGTGGATTGGGAAAAGAGGGTGTCTTCCGGCTTACGGGAGAGGGAGAATTCCGATTGGAAATCGTCTTCGATAATATAGCGATTTTCTTTGGAAGCCCAGGCGAGATACTCATGGCGCTTAGAGGCGGAAGCGGTGACTCCGCTGGGATAGCTCCGATAGGGAGAAATATGTAGGACATGACCGTTACAATCCCACAGAGCGCGGCTCTCAATGCCCTCTGCACCCAGGGGGAGCATGGAAAAGGAAACATTGGATGCCCGATAGACCTGTTCGATCTTGTTGTAGGAGGGGGATTCGATGGCATATTGCCTGTTTTGCCCCAGAAGGCTCAGAACCAGGGTGTATAGGTGCTCCGAGCCGGAGCCAATGACGATCTGCTCCGGGGAAACCAAAACACCGCGACTGCGAGCCAAATACTGACATATAGCGTCCCGTAATTCCCTGCAACCTGTACCGGGGGAGGACTCCAGGATCGATTCTCCGTAATCGTTCATGACTCGGCGCATGGCCTTGGTCAAAACGGAGAAGGGGAATTCCGTTGGTTCACTCTTGTGAGGTGTGGGATGGAGGGAAGGAGCCTCCTCCGTCCCGGCAAAACCGTCTGTAGAACGGAAAATCACAAAGTATCCGCTTCGTTCCCGAGATTCCACGTAACCTTCGTCACACAGGAGGCTGTATGCGTGCTCCACAGTAACGGTACTGATACCCAGTTCTTCTCCAAGGATCCGTTTGGATAGGAGTTTGGTGCCGTGGGGGAGAATGCCCTTTACAATGTCCTGCCGTACCTGACGGTATAGCTGCAGGTAGGTGGGCTCCCCCTGCTGTCGATGGATGGTATATTTCATCTGGTTATATAAAACACTTCCGTTCTGGCTATTTTCATAGAGTCAGACATATTATATACTATGGACAACCAAATTGCAAGGAGAAGAATCCTGTGTATCGAGATCAACAGAAAAAAATTGCCGCCATCAACGATTTTTGCGGTTTCGGGCGGTGCTCTCTGGCAGTGTCCTTGCCGATTATTTCTGCCATGGGGCTACAGTGCTGCCCCCTGCCTACGGCGGTGTTTTCCAACCATACCGGCTATGACAGCTTCTATTTTACAGATTGTACAGCCCATATGGATCCCTACATGAAGGAATGGGAGAAATTAGAACTCCATTTTGATGGGATCCTTACGGGATTCTTAGGTTCCCCGGAGCAGATCGGATTTGTGTGCCGATTTATGGAACGGTTCAAGGCAAAGGATACGGTCACTGTAGTGGATCCTGTTATGGGAGACGACGGCGCCCTCTATGCCACCTATTCCAAGGAACTGGCGGAGAATATGACACGGCTCCTACAGTATGCGGATATTCTGACCCCTAATTTAACAGAGGCCTGCATTCTGGCAGATATGGAATATGACCCCCACATGGATGGGGAAGGATTGCTGAAGCTATGCCGGATCCTACATAGTATGGGACCTGAAAAAATCGTGATTTCCGGTCTGGAACGGGGCGAGGATTTAGAGAATTTTATTTACGAGGCAGGGAAGGATCCCGTTGTGATACGGGAGCACAAAACCGGCCCCTGTAGAGCAGGTACCGGGGATGTGTTTGCTTCGATCCTAATGGCAGATGCGGTACGGGGAGTTTCCCTTGCAGAGTCTGTCCGTGGGGCTTCTGCTTTTATTGCAAGGGCACTGCGCCGCACCATGGAGCTGAAGCTCCCTGAGCCTGATGGCATTGCTTTTGAAGAGTTTTTATGGGAATTAAGAAAGTGAGGAACAACCAATGAAAAAAGAATCTGTGAAAAATCTGGCTCTTGCAGGCCTTATGGGCGCACTTGTGCTCCTGCTTACCTACTGGCCCCATATCCCTGTCGGGAACGGATATGTTCATATGGGAGATACCTTTATCTATCTGGCGGCAGTGATCCTGCCCCTGCCATATGGACTCGGAGTAGCTGCTGTAGGTGCGGCACTGGCAGATTGCCTTTCCGGCTATCCGCTTTGGGCTCCTGCAACTGTGGTGATCAAGGCATTGACAGTGCTTCTCTTCACCTCCAAGAGTGAAAAACTCTTGTGTTTGCGGAATTGTCTGGCTCCCATTGGAGCAGGCGTGCTGTGTGCCGGTGGCTATTATCTCTATGAAGGAATCATTTACGGAAACTTCATTGCACCCCTTGCATCCATTCCCGGCAACATCCTCCAGAGTCTGTGCAGTGCCATCATATTCTTTATCTTGGCCGGTGCACTCAGAAATCGCAAACCGTTTTAATACAGCAAACAAAGAGAAAGGGAACGATTCTTTAGGGTCGTTCCCTTTTTTGGATAATATCTTGAAAAAATTTTCTTTTTGATATGCAATATTTTAATAATATATTATAATATTTTGGCAATATGGTTTTATAGAACGGAATCTGCCTCAACTGCTGTGAGCCCGGTAAGAAATATACTGTTAAATTCACTGCCCGAAATCTGTGCGCAATTGAAAAGTGATGTAGAAAAGCAAAAACGGTGTGGCCTACGGGTCACACCGTTTTTGCTATGACTGATTAGCGATTCATATCTGTTACAGGGGTCTGCAATATCTCGTTGATCTTTGTCTCTAAGCCCAAGCAGTACTCATCTACGGTGAGTTCTCCTCTCAGAACCTTCTGCAAGTCGTCCCGAATGAGCCGGTAGATTGCAAAACCGTCCGTTCCCATGGCGACAGTATCCTCTACGCCCAAGGTATAGGGGGCAAGATAGGAGTCGGTCTTTAGCTCCGTTTCTTCCAGAGCACTCATAACTCCGGGGAGATAGCCGGCTTCTTCTGCGTAGATGATCTGGGAGTCGGGATCCATAAGGAAGTTAATGAGCTTGGCGCTGTCTAAGATGTTTTCTGTGCTGTGAGAGATCACTGCAACTTCTCCGACACACAGGCTGGTGGCTTGGGCACTTTCCAAGAAGGGATAGACCCTTAAATTATCCTCCCATTGTGCCTGCTGTCGGATCAGGGAAGTAGCATTGAGGGAGGCGTCGATCATGGCGACATTCCCGTTTGCGAACATGCCCAACTGGCTGTTATAGTCCATGGAAGCGGAATAATCCGGGGTGATCTCCCCGGTATACAAGGAAAGATAGGACTCCGTAGCCTTTTTCCACAGGGTGTTGTTGGTAGCGGCCATGCCGGTGGAAGGATCCACGATCTGCCCACCGTTACTCCAAATCATGCCCAGATAGAAGGAGGGGGAGCCGGCTCTGCTACCGAAACCGTAGATGATCTTGCCGTCCTTGGAACCGGTGAGGCTCTGTGCATCGGTAAGGAGTGTTTCGTAGGAGTAGTTACTGTCGGGGTAGGAAATACCGAAATGGTCAAAGATTTCTCGATTGACCAACAGTGCTCTGGGGGTGGAAAAGAGGGGGGCGGAAACCAATTTATCCCTGAGATCTGCGTTGGCCTCTCGGTTATAGGTACATTCCAGTCGCAGAGAGGGATGGATATC
The DNA here is from genome assembly GCA_045660585.1 of Faecousia sp. Taxonomy (GTDB): domain Bacteria; phylum Bacillota; class Clostridia; order Oscillospirales; family Oscillospiraceae; genus JAZOXB01. Next base: position 10,135 of record JAZREB010000401.1, read on the forward strand.
CTGCAGAACGGATTCGGTCAGCAAGGTGTCTAAGGGAAGGAGCAAACCTTGATCTGCCAGGAGCATTTCGTAAGGAGCGCTGACCAGAATCACATCGGGACCATTGCCCTTTTCCAGTGCACTTTGCACCTTGTCATAGGGGTCGTCCTGTGTGGGGATGGGAACGTATTCAATGGTGATACCGGGATTCCGCTTTTCAAAACGGTTGAGGATCTTTTTCATAGACAGGGCAGTGTGGGAATTGTCTACACCTGCCTGCCAAACAGTCAGTGTCACGGAACGGGAAGCGCCATCGGTGTTTGTACCGTACCCGGAAATTTCGCCGTAGAGGCAGAGAACCTTGGCGGCTTGGGCACGGGTGGCAGGGGCTTGGGGAGCCAGGGTGGTATCGGTCTGCCCGGAGAGGAAACCGTTATGGATGGCCCAATCTACAGCATCCAGAGCCCAGGGGCTGATAGAATCCCGATCGGTGTATTTCCCTGAGGGGGAGAGCTCTTCGTCTACGGTATATCCGCCCAGACGATAGAGGATGGTAACAAGCTCTTCTCGGGTGATGTACTCCTTGGGAGCGAAAACAGTGTCGCTTTTTCCGTCTAAGATCCCTAATTTTTTCAGGTAGATAACGCTGTCCTTGCAGGTTTCGTTTTCCAGATCTGTAAAGGGGTTGTCCAAGCCGGATACGTCGGGTTCTCCCAAATATCGGTAGAGCATACGGGCAAAATCCCCACGTTCCAGAGAGGCTTCGGGGGCGAAGTATCTGCGACTGCGACCTTCGATCCAACCGTAATCGTAGGCGGTGGAAACATAGCTGTAATACCATGCATCTTCCGGCACGTCCTTAAAGGGGAGAATGGTAGCTTCTTCCGATTCGATATCGGAGTTCCGAACAGAAATCCATACGCCGAAAGCAATGACAGCTACCAATATGATACATACAGCAATAATAAACCCTTTCATACAGACCCTCCTTTCTGAAGGAATGTTTATGAGCATATTATACCAAAGCCCCTTGGTTTGTCAAGAGCTTTCGGAAAGATAGAACTGTCCCACACCGAGACTCGGCATGGGACAGGACAGAATCAGATGATTTTGGTTCCACGGACATACTTTGCCACAATGTGGCGATCGTCTGCCAGGTAGAAGCAACGATCCAAACGGGAACGGAGACTCAGCTCCTGGGGATGATCGATGGAACTGTCATCCAGAACGACACAGTCCATCTCGTATCCGTCCTCAAAGGCGCCGACTTTGCCGAAGAAGGCACCGCCACCTCTGGTTGCCAGATAGAATGCCTGCTCTACGGACAGGGGTTTAACCTCCTGATCCAGGAGTCTCCAACGGAGATTGGAGGCACGGATGGCCCCTGCCATAACGCCGAAGAGGTTCAGGTCATCACCGCCGGCTACATCGGAGGCCAGAGCGACCTGCAGACCTTCTTCCATGTACTTGGAAATGGGGGCAACGCCGGAGGCTAAGTTGGTGTTGGACAGGGGGGAATGGGCAATGAAGACACCACGCTCTTTCATAAGGGCGACTTCTTCCGGGCCGGAATGGACACAGTGAGCCATGATACAGGGCTGATCTCCGCCGAAGAGGCCGAAACGATCATAGGCATCTCCGTAGAACTTGGCATCGGGCCGGAGTTCCTTGACCCATGCGATCTCACCGTAATTTTCGGAAAGATGGCTCTGTACAGGGATCTTGTATTTTCGGGACAACTCACCCAGTCCTGCCAGGAGCTCATCTGTACAAGAGGGAACGAATCTGGGAGTCAGGATGGGGTAGGTGTTGGCAAACCGATCCTTAGTCTCGCAGATCCACTGCTCTGTAGCCTCAAGAGAGGCGGCGGCAGAATCTTCTCGCAGGTAGTCGGGGCTGTTGCGATCCATGTTGACCTTGCCTACGTAGGTGACCATACCGCTTTGCTCCAACTTCTCCATAAGGAGGGTGGTGGCAGGGGCGTGGATCGTGCCGAAAATGACACCGCGGGTGGTGACGCTCTTTTGGAAATGCTTGACAAACTGGCTGTATGCTCTGTCAGCATAGGCAAGCTCGGCGTATTTGGATTCTTCGGGGAAGGTATAGGTGTTGAGCCAATCCAGCAGTTCCATGTCCATGCCCAGACCACGGAAAGAGAACTGGGGAGCGTGGATATGGAGATCGGACATGCCGGGGATCAGGAGCTTATCGCCCCAATCCGTCAGGGGGAGACCCAGATATTCTTCCGGCAATTGGGAGAAAATGCCCTTACAAAGGCCGTTTTCACAAACAAGATAGGAATTGGGGAAGGTTTCGATCTTTCCCTCTGCACTGCTGTGGCAGATGTTTCCTTTTAATACATAACTATTCATAGTGATCCTCCATGGGAAACGCCTGTGCATATTAGGCGACAGTATTATAATTTTATCCCATTATGGAGTAATTGTCAATGGGAATCTTCTTCCTCCATTATGATTTGTGCATGTTTAACAAGGTCTTCCCGCTGATTTTGGTAAAGACCCTCTATAACTCCGTCGAAAAGACGATTTAGGATCTGCCCGATGATCCGCCCGGGGGGGAGTCCTAAGGCGATGAGATCATTGCCATTGACAGCAAGATCCGACAGCGTGAATCTGCCCTCTTGCTCTACAAGGTTGTCAAGAAGGCTACAGGTAGCCGAAAGACTCTCTTCCAATGCTTCTACCTTTGCGGTGCCTGTTGCAAGGGCATCGGCTTTCCGCAGAAGGATGAGATCTCTTATGGCTTCTTCCCCTAAACGGGACAGGAGTCTGCGCAGGGCTTTTTCTGTAGTGGGCTGTAAATAGACATCATGCTCCCGTACCAGCGTGGTGACATAGGATAGGGTCTTGTTATCGTAATGGAGGCGTCTGAGGAGCTTTCCGCAGATATCTCCACTCTTTTCCGGGTGTCCGTAGAAATGACCGATACCGCTTTCATCACGGTGGAAACAGTGGGGTTTTCCGATATCGTGGAGAAGGGCGGCTAAACGGAGGGCTTCTGTTTTCGGCATATGGGACACACAGCGTATGCTGTGCTCATAGACATCATACAAATGATGGGGATTGTGTTGTGCAAAGCCCATGGTAGGAGCCAGCTCCGGCAGGATCACGGCTATGACATCGGCATAGTCTCTCAGGATTCCCTCTGCCCCGGTGCCTATGAGCAAACCGCTGAGCTCCTTGCGGATCCGTTCGGAGGAAATACGCAGGAGGGTATCTCTGAGCTCATGGATGGCTTGTGCGGTACGGGGCTCTATGGTGAAATCAAATCGTGCGGCAAAGCGCAGAGCACGGAGGATCCGCAGGGCATCTTCTGTAAAGCGCTCCTTGGGATCTCCCACAGCTCGGATGAGACCGTGACGCAGATCGTGCAGACCGTCAAAATGGTCTGTGACTACGCCGTTTTCATCTGCCGCCATGGCATTGATAGACAGATCCCGTCGGGCGAGATCCTCGTACAGAGAGTCTAAAAAGCGGATCTCCTCCGGATGGCGACTGTCGGTATAGCCTCCTTCTCCACGGAAGGTAGTGACCTCGTAGGAATTTTCTCCCCGGAGAACGGTGACGGTGCCGTATTTGACCCCTGTGAGGATGCAGTGGGGGAAACAACTCCGGATCCGATCCGGTGGGGCGGAGGTACAAATATCCCAATCATAAGGGGTGATACCCATCAGGCTGTCACGGACACAGCCACCTACGGCATAGGCCTCGTAGCCCCTGCGTTGCAGTTTCAGCAGAACACCCCGAACTTCAGGGGGGATGTGTATGGTCATTCCCATGTTGCCCACACTTCCGGACAGTAGCCCACAGTGGCCTTCTTGCCGTTGCGGACAATGGGAGTCTTCATAAGCTCTACCCGATCAAAGACCTTATCTTCCTTGGCGATTTTGTCATCCATATATTTCATCAGGTCGATGTCGGGATCTTTTTTGTCCCAGTTAATGAGATTGTCGATACCGCCGATGGCACGGAGAACACTTTCGAACTCCCCGTTGGACATGCCGTAGCGGAGCAGATCGACGGACTGGTACTTGATCCGCCGTTCTTTGAAAT
>JAZREB010000402.1:0-5274 GCA_045660585.1 Faecousia sp.
AGAAAATTGTTCGTTTTCGCATTGATTATATTTTTGTTATAGTGCCTACCGCACAATCCCTCCGTCACGGCTATGCCGTGCCACCTCCCTTTACACAAGGGAGGCTTTAGTGCCTACCGCATCGGTAAACAGCTCGATAAATCGGAATTTGAGCCGCAAGCACCGGGGTTTCGGGCCCCTTAGGCATTATAAAATCTTTTGGATCTCCTTCAGATCTCGGATCTCGTAATGGGGGACGATATCCGGTCTGCCGGATTTTCCCTTGGGGTTATACCAGCAGGTCTTGATCCCGGCATTGAGGCCACCCTTGATATCACTGGACAGGCTGTCTCCGATGATTAGGGTGGTTTCGGGGTCGAAGTTCTCCATACGGGCAAAGCAGTAATCGAAATAATCCTTCTCCGGCTTGTGGGATCCGGTAGTCTCGGAAATGAAAACCTCTTTAAAATACTTACCGATCCCTGCACTTGCCATACGGGAATACTGGGTCTGTGCCACTCCGTTGGAGGCTACATAGAGATCATACTTTCCGTACAGATACTCCAACAGTTCCTCCGCACCATCCATAAAGTAATGACCTACACCCAGATAGCTACGGTAACGATCTTCAAATTCTTGTATGGGCACTTCTACCCCAAGTTCTGCAAAGAACAGCTCATGACGGCGGAGAAGTACCTGATCACGGCTCAGTTCTCCCCTCTCCATAGCCTCCCACTGGGCAATATTGATCTCACTGTAACGAGCAAGGTTCTTTTCACTGGGGTCAATGCCGTAGTCCCTGTATGCCTTGGCAATGGCCACACGCTCTGCCATGCCGAAATCAAACAGGGTGTCATCGATGTCGATCAGAATACTGCGGAATTTCATCAGCCACCCTTCCTCTCTAAGATGGCGTTGGACAGTGCGGCAAACTGCTCTATGGTCAGGGTCTCTCCACGGACAGAGGGAGCAAGGCCGCAGCTTTCCATAATTTCTGTCAGTTCGGTCTTGTTAAACTCCCCAAAGCCCGCAGACAGGCAGTTAAGCAACGTCTTTCTCCGCTGGGCAAAGGCCGCCCGAACGGTGCGGAAAAACATCCCCTCATCTTTAATAGGCGCAACAGGCTCTGTACGGATCTTTAGCCGAACTACAGCACTTGTAACCTTAGGTTGGGGAATAAAGCAGTGAGCAGGCACGTCAAAGAGAAGTTCCGGCTCTGCGTAATAATTACACATCACTGTGAAAGAAGAATAATCCGCAGAGCCTGCCTTAGAGCAGATCCGCTGTGCAACCTCTTTCTGCACCATGACCGTTACAGAAGAGAAGCACTTGCTCTCTAAGAGCTTGCTGAGAACGGGGGATGTAATATAATAAGGTAGGTTGGCACAAGCCGCAGGACGGAGCCCCTGAAATTTTTCCGCAACAAGAGCCGGGATATCCGCCTTCATAGCATCGGTAAAGATAATTTCCAGATTATCAAATTCCCCAACAGTCTCCTGCAAGACGGGCCTAAGGGTGGTGTCCAATTCCAGAGCAACTACCTTCCCTGCCTTTTTGCACAATTCCTGGGTCAGGGGACCGAAACCGGGGCCGATCTCTACCACACCGCAATTTTCGTCAATGCCGGACTCGGATACGATCCGTTCCGGCACCCATCGCTGATTTAAAAAATTCTGCCCCTTAGACTTAGAAAAATGAAAGCCGTATTTGGAAAGCAACTCCTTGATCTGTTGCATATTACAAACATCTATCATAGGGATCTGAATCCTCCTTTGCATATGGAAAAAGCCTCTTCCCTGACATTATATCAGAAAAGAGGCATTTTTGCAAATCAATCTTTGATAATATATGCGGTGCAGTTGCGGATGCCGAAATCCCAACATTCGTCTACCGTATCGAAGTACAGATCGATCTTGTAACCCTTAATGGATCCGCCGGTATCCTCTGCTACGCAGTAGCCATAGACGTACTGACCATCATTGGATACGATGTACATCTTGGTTCCCAGGGGAATGTATCTGGGATCTACTGCTACAGCACCTACTCTGGCCACTGTACCCGTTGCGGTTATGCCCGTGTATCCCTCGCAGGAATAGGCGGTACAGGTAACAGAGAGCTTATCGGAATAGGTGTAGGTCATTCCGCCAACAGTGGTAATGGTATTGCCGGAAGCATTGTCCTTGGTCTGTGCGGATCTTACCACATACTCAGGCTCATCAGGCTGAGCACGGAGGGTATTTTGCGGTCCGCGAACCACCAATCTGGGAGTCATCTCTGTAAGGATAACAGAGCTAACAACCTCACGGGAGACTTCCCGTCCGTTTTCATAAGAGACCCGCTCTGTATTACGGGCCAATCCATTGGTGCCCTCGGCCAGAACGATCTCCTTGCCGGGTTCCAGTTCGCTGTCCTCATAGTACTTTGTCTCGCAGGGGATCGGAACCTCAACCTGTTCAAAGGCGATTTCCTTATGAACGATCTCCACATGGAGTCCGTCATAGGTCTGTGCGTCCAGCTCACAGGAAATCGCATCCCGAGAATCGGTGGTGATGCCCAAGCGTTCCAGAAGCTGACCCACGGTTTCGCCATAGGTGCCTACTGTTCTCTGATCGCCTCGGCAATCAACGGTTACAAGCTGCATCCGTTGGATGTCGATGCGACTGACGCCATCGTTATAACTGGTAGTGTAGGTATCCTCATCGCTCAGTTCGATTCCTACTTCATCCAATACGACATCGGGGTCTGTGCTGTAGGACTGGTGAACGGTCACGGTCTCACCATCGGTGATCACATAACTGTTCCGGGCAAAAACAGATTGGGAAAAGAGTCCTGCAAGGACGCAGATCATAAGAACCAAAGCGACCAAACGAAAGACCAAATTTCGCTGTTTAGGCTGTTTTTCCATTCTTTGCAATAGAGTATCCTCCTTTCCATAATAATTGATTTCAAGAGTGAAACTATTGTTACTTTATTGTAACCGCAAGCTAATTATAACATTTTTTTACGATTTGTCAAGTTTTTTCTTTATTTCCCCATTTTACGTTAACTTTTACAAAAAATTATGTAAATCGAATCGTAGGTAAATAATGGGTATTTACCCCTAAATATAGCGTATCGGACACCATATATTGTTATTTTTCGTTACCTTGGTTACATTTCAGTTAACATAATAACATAAAAAAGAAATTATTTGACAACCAACCAAAAAAGTGCTATGATATGCTCAAATCCAAAGGCAGTGACGAAGACGATCACAGAAAACAGGTCATTCAGAGACGGGGACGGGTGGTGCGAGTCCCTATGATCTTTCTGCCGATCTACCCCTTCCGAGCCGCTTTCCCCAAATTAACAGGGAAGCTATGGATAAATCGACGAGAGCAATCAGAGAGCTATTTTATTTCAGATTGAGACATGGAAAACGCAGGAATACTTTGTGTATTTCAAGTTTTTCATGGCGAAAAGCCGGAATAAAAGAGCCACTGAGTGTCGAAGTAGATTTGTCCGGAGATTCCCCTAAAGTAAGGAAAGCCGGGTGCGCCCGTAATCGCGCCAAAAAAGCGGTCTTCTTTATATTATGAAGAAGGCAAGCAGGGTGGAACCGTGGGAGACTTCTCTCACCGCTGATTCATTTCAGGGGTGAGTTTTTTATTTGCCCCTATACTAAATTAGGAGGAAACACCATGTCCGAAGAAAATCTGTACACCTTTGAAAACGAGTCTTACCGCAAGACCTACTGGCACACCTGCTCCCACGTAATGGCGCAGGCTGTCAAGCGCCTCTATCCCGATGTAAAGCTGGCTATCGGCCCTTCCATCGACAACGGCTACTACTATGACTTTGATTGCGACTTCTCCTTCACCCGTGGGCACATGGATGCCATCGAGGCTGAGATGAAGAAGATCATCAAGGAACGTCTCCGCTTAGAGCGTAGCGAAAAGCCCCGTGCAGAAGCCATCGCTTATATGGAAGGTCTGGGCGAGCCCTACAAGGTCGAGCTCATTAACGACCTGCCGGAAGACGCCGTTATCTCCTTCTATACCCAGGGCGATTTTACCGACCTGTGCGCAGGCCCCCATCTGGATCACACCGGCCGTATCAAGCACAACGGCTTTAAGCTGACCCAGTGCTGTGGCGCTTACTGGCGTGGCGACTCCAACCGCAAGATGCTCCAGCGTATCTACGGCGTTGCCTTCCCCAGCAAGGAAGAACTGGAAACCTACCTCAAGCAGCAGGAAGAAGCTCTCAAGCGTGACCACAACAAGTTAGGTCGCGAACTGGAATTCTTCACCACCGTGGAATCCATCGGCCAGGGTCTGCCCATCCTCCTTCCCAAGGGTGCAAGAGTCATTCAGCTCCTCCAGCGTTGGGTAGAAGACGTTGAGCAGAAGAAGGGCTACCTCCTGACCAAGACCCCCCTCATGGCAAAGAGCGATCTGTACAAGATCTCCGGCCACTGGGATCACTACCGTGACGGCATGTTCATCATGGGCGACCCCGAGGACGACGGCAAGGAATGCTTCGCCCTGCGTCCCATGACCTGCCCCTTCCAGTATCAGGTATACCTGAACCGTGCCCGTTCCTACCGTGACCTGCCCATGCGTTTGGGCGAGACCTCTACCCTCTTCCGTAACGAGGACTCCGGCGAGATGCACGGTCTGATCCGTGTCCGTCAGTTCACCATTTCCGAAGGCCACCTGGTTCTCCGTCCCGAGCAGTTGGAAGAAGAATTCAAGGGCTGTCTGGAGCTTGCTAAGTACATGCTGGATACCGTCGGCATGCTGGAAAACTGCACCTTCCGTTTCTCCCAGTGGGATCCCGCCCGTGCAGGCATTAAGTACGAAGGCACCGCTGAGCAGTGGGAAGAGGCTCAGCGTGTTATGGGTGAGATTCTGGACAATCTGGGCGTTGAGTACTCCGTCGGTATCGACGAGGCTGCCTTCTACGGCCCCAAGCTGGACATCCAGTATAAGAACGTATTCGGCAAGGAAGACACCATCGTCACCATCCAGATCGACATGCTGCTGGCACAGAAATTCGGCATGGAATACACCGACTCCGACGGCCAGAAGAAGATCCCCTATATCATCCACCGCACCAGCCTCGGCTGCTACGAGCGTACTCTGGCTTACCTCATCGAGCGTTATGCCGGCGCACTGCCTCTGTGGATGATGCCCACACAGGTCAAGGTCCTGCCCATCACCGACCGCGCACACGAGTATGCCAAGGAGCTGGTCGCAAAGCTGAACGGTCTGAACATCCACTCTGAAGCTGACTCGCCCACCGAAAAGCTGGGCT
>JAZREB010000403.1:0-5805 GCA_045660585.1 Faecousia sp.
CATAAGCACAAACTACGAACAACATCTGATCGATCAAGCGCACCGCAAAGCACTCAGTGGAAAGCCTATAGACCAGTCTCTGTTAGAGGAGACCATTGCCGCTTATAAGGACCTACCCATAGAAACGAATTTTGTTTTAACGGAGGAATACCAGACCTATGCCCGTCCGTACAGTGAGATCTTTCATTTGATCCGATTATGGACCGGAATGGACAAACAATCAATCGTACAGTGGGTTCCCGATGAAGCTGCATTATATGCCGCTATGATGGGACAGTTGGAAGAAGCGGCTATTAACAATAATTTGACCGAAGAGGAGTCTGCATACTGGCGGGGAAAAGCTGATACTCTCACAACTCCTATTGTATATCAGTTCCATGAAGCATATCGAATTATCTTGGAGAATTTTCTCATCGTAGGTTTTATGATGCTGCTCTTTGCTTCCGTCACTCTTTCAAGCACCTTTCCTGATGAGCAAACACATCGAACAGATCAACTTGTGCAGTGTACCACAAACGGAAAAAGACGGCTCTATTGGGTCAAACTGTTTGCCGGAATTACTGTGGGATTTGTTGGCACATTTCTTATGACAGCACTGACTTGGGTACTGTGTCTGTGCGTATATGGTACAGAAGGCTTTGATGCTGCGATACAGATTTTTTACACCGGCTATGCAGGTAATATTACCATAGGGCAAGCTTGTCTGATTGCATATGGTTGTCTGCTGGTTACGTCGCTTTTGATCAGCATATTCGTCATGTTTCTATCTGAACTGTTTCATAGCAGTATTGCTGCAATATCTATCAATGCGGCTATGATCCTTGCCGGAATGCTCGTTCAGATACCGGCAGAGTATCGCATATTGGGACAGATATGGGATTATCTGCCCACCTGCTTTTTGGCTATGTGGAACACTTTTGACCTTCGGTTGATTTCTCTGTTCGAAATGCAGTTCACCTCATATCAAATCGTTCCTATGCTCTACATGGTCGTTTGCGTGCTACTGGCCTTCGGGGGAAGTCGTATCTATTGCCGCCGTCAAATCCGCAGAATATAAATGCATAACGGGTATAGCAGGTAGTGAACTCATAACCACGTAATACAAATTTGCAAGCGATAGAATACAAGGAAGCTGTGAGGATAAGTCGCAGCAGCGACTTATTCAGCAGACATTATAATAGAAAATATCCCTCTTGCGGAGACGATCGTCTTCACAAGAGGGATATTATTTCGATTTTTTACTAATTTCCAATCATGGCTGTTTCCTGTATAAACGACTTTAAAAAGTCAATTTGCAGGTTCCCACAACTGTTCTTATTGCCCGATGCAGGATCCACTTTCTACAATATAAATCTCTTTATCAAGAAACAGTATTATTCGCCCCTAAGGAGAGCGTTTTTGGTATACTGGAGCTGATACAGGCGGTAATATCTGCCCTGTTTTGCCAAAAGCTCTGTGTGGTTGCCTTCTTCGATGATCTTTCCCTTAGACATTACGAATATGCGATCGGCGTGCTGAATGGTGGACAAACGGTGGGCGACTACCAGCATGGTGCCGATATTCCGCATTTTGTTCAGAGAATCCTGGATCAGGAGCTCTGTTTCCGTATCGATATTTGCCGTCGCCTCGTCTAAGATCATAACAGAGGGCTTGTGGAGCACCGTTCTGGCAAAGGACAGGAGCTGTCTCTGTCCTGCGGAGAAGTTGTTGCCCCGTTCCCGTACCTCTTCATCCAGACCGTTCTTCAGGCGGTTAATGAAATGGTCGGCATTGACATATCGGCAGGCCTCCATGACCTCTTCGTCAGAGACTCCCTCCATCCGCAAGAGGATGTTACTGCGAATGGTGCCGGTAAACAGGAACACATCCTGTAGCATCTGTCCAAAGTGCTTGCGTAAGGCAGAGATCTTGATTTTCTTGATATCCATGCCATCGATCAGGATCTGCCCCTTCTGGATATCGTAATTGCGACAGATCAGGGACAAAATCGTGGTCTTACCGGAGCCCGTGGAGCCCACAAAGGCCGCCGTCTCCCCTGCCTTAATGGTAAAGGACACATCCCTAAGCACCCATTCGTCGGGAAGATAAGCGAACCAGACATTCTTAAATTCGATATTGCCTTCGATCTTTTCCGGCTCTATGGCATCGGGGTCGTCTACGACCTCAGGCTCCAGATCCATAATGGAGAAGATCTTCTCTGCCGAGGCGAATGCGGCCTGGAGTCTGTTAAACTGTTCTGCCAGATTCTGGATCGGCTCATAGAACTTCTCGATGTACATGTAGAAGGTAACCACCGTACCACCGGTAATCACCTGTCCCAGGAAGGTCATGTCCTTAATATACCCCTTGGCACCGAAGTAGAACAGCAGGAGCACCGTCAGCATAGACAGCATATTGACTAAGGGACGGAATACACCGAATACGTAGATTTGCTCATATCTTGATTTTTTCAGAGCTTGGTTCTTTTCTTCAAATTCCGACTGCTTCCGTTTCTCCCGATTGAAGATCTGGATGACCTTCATGCCGGAGAGATTCTCGGACAGGAAGGTGTTAATATCCGTGGTGTTATCCTTCACCTTTCTGTGAGCCTTACGGACAAAGAGGCGGAACACAAAGGTAAAGAGTCCAATAAAGGGGGCGAAGGCCAAAAGTAACAATGTCAGGTAGTAGTTGACCATCAACATAGCTACCAGCACACCGACTACCACGAAAGAGTTCTTTACCATATTAACGATAATATTGGTAAACATCAGGGAAATGGCATTGGTATCGTTGGTAATACGGGTCACCAGCTTGCCTGTGGGAATATTATTGAGCTGGGAGTGAGACAGCCCCTCAATGTGTACGAAAAGGTCTTCTCTCAGCTTAGAGATGATCCGCTGTCCTGTCTTTTGCAGGATCATAGCCTGGGCATAAGTAGATACAATGGAAACGATCAAGATACTTCCCAGAAAGATAACCTTAGACCACAGGTCAGGTAATGCAAACTCACCCTTGACCAATTCCTCCACATCACCCACAATGGCAGGAGCCAGAATGTCGTAGGAAATGGAGAAAATCATCAGGATCAGCGTCAGGACGAAATTTTTCCAATAGGGCTTGGCATAGGCAAGAAGTCTCTTGGTGATCTCCCCGTCCTTCATATTCCGTTCGAAGCCCACTTCCTTCTTGCTGTCCTTAATGGACAGATAGGCAATGAAGCAAGCCAGAGCCGATCCGCATACCAGAGCGATAACAACGATCAGAGGATAGTATTCTATCATTCTTCATCCTCCTTTCCGTCATCCAGACGTTGGAGCTCTACCATACGACGGTAGGCATCACAACGTTCATAGAGCTCCCCGTGGCTACCGAAATCCACAAGGGCTCCATCTTCCAGGAAGAGGATCCGATCCATGGATTCCAGTGTGCTGATACGGTGGGCAATGAGGATGGTGGTCTTACCCTGTCTGAGCTTGCGGAGATTGCCCAAGATCACCTGCTCCGTCTTTACGTCAACAGCAGAGACAGAGTCGTCCAGGATCATGATGGGAGCATTCTTCCACAGCGCACGGGCAATGGAAATACGCTGTTTCTGTCCGCCTGACACGGTTACACCACGCTCGCCCAAGATCGTCTCATATTGCATGGAGAAATCCACAATGTTGTCATGGACATCCGCTAACATAGCGGCTCTTTCCACGCTCTCCGAATCATGATCATCTGCGCCGAAGGCAATATTATTCGCGATAGTGTCACTAAAGAGGAAATTATGCTGGGGCACATAGGCGGCATTTTCTCTCACTGTACGAATGGGAATGGTAGTAATGTCCCGTCCGTCTAAGAATACCGTACCCTCCGGCACATTGTATGTACGCAGGATCAGGTCGACCAAGGTGGTTTTCCCTGCACCGGTACGTCCGATAATGCCGATACTCTCCCCTGCCCGGATAGTAAAGGACAGGTCCTTCAGTACCTCGGGGCCATCCCCGGGATAGGAGAAGGTGAGATTTTTGAATTCGATCTCCCCTGTGATTTGTTCCATCTCCCCAACAGCAGGGCCGTCACACACATCAATATTCGCATCTAACAGCTCAGAGATCCGCTTCAGGGACGCCTTTCCTCTGGAGGTCATATCAATGAGCTCGGAAATTGCCAGAACAGGCCAAATGATGGCGGTAAAATAGCTGATATATTCCACAAGCTGTCCTGCATCAAACACGTCTGTATAGACCAAATATCCACCGTATCCCAAAATAACACAAATGACAGACTCTACAAAGAGGAACACGGAAACATGGAGCATGGTGGAGAATCGGGTAAAGCTCACGTTGGCCTCTTCATTGTCCCGATTCAGCTTGCGGAAGAAGAATAACTCCTTCCCTTCTTTTACAAAGGCCTTGATCACTGCGATGCCGGAGAGATTCTCCTGGGCAAAGTCCGAAAGGTTGGAATACCGTTCCTGTCGCAGTTCCCACTTTTTCATCATGTACTTGCCGATAATGGTACTGACCACCATGAGCAGAACCATAGGGATCAGAGACAGCAATCCGAGGATGACATTCATCCGTATCATTCTGGCTATAGCCAATATTCCCAGGAACAGCGCATCAAAGCACATCATAATGCCCCAGCCGAAGCATTCCTGAATGGTTTCCAGATCCCCCGTAAACAGGGCCATGAGATTGCCTACATTATTGGTCTGATAATACTGCTGAGACAGATCCTTACACCGATCGAACATAGCACTGCGCAGATCCGTCTCTACATTGATACCCGTTCCGAACAGGCAAATACGCCAGAAGAAACGACCGATCAGCATGCTGATGACCATTAGGAGCATAGGCAAGCAAATATGATCCAGCAGGAAATCTATATCAAAGGGCAGAAGCTGTCCCTTAAACTCCACACTGCCGGTATTGAGACCGTTTACCACCATGCGGTAGATCTTCGGCGTTTCCAACTGGACGATATCCGTCAGGACAACTGCAAAACACCCAAAGAGGATCTGTAGGAAATACTTACCGTAATAGCGGTTTACATGTTTTCCGAAAAGCAATTTTCTCACACTCCTTCCTGCATTGCTTAAACGTGTGAATTATACTACAAATCAGGAAATTTTTCAAGAAAAAATTCAAAAATTCCCAAAAAAGGACCCCTGCAGTTACCTGCAAAGGTCCCGGAAATTATGGTATAGGGATTACAGGAGCTTGCTCAAAGCAGCCTTATCGCCAACAAGGATCACATCGGGATGGAGCTGGAGGATAGAGGCAGGAACCTTGGGAGTGACGGGGCCACGGAAAGCCTTCTCAACAATGTCAGCCTTTCCTTCGCCGCTGACAACTACCAGGATCCGACGAGCCTGCATAATGGAGCCGATACCCATGGTAATAGCCTTGCGGGGAACCATGTCACGGTTCTCGAAGAAGCGAGCGTTGGCCTCGATGGTGCTCTCTGCCAGATCTACCTGATGGGTGCCCTTGGGGAAATCCTCTGCGGGTTCATTGAAACCGATATGACCGTTGTGACCCATACCAAGGACCTGAATGTCAATGCCACCCATAGAAGCAATGATCTCATCGTAGCGACGGCACTCCGCCTCTACATCCTGAGCCATGCCACCGGGAACATTGGTATTGGCAACATCGATATTTACATGATCGAAGAGCTGAGTCTGCATGAAATAGCGATAGCTCTGGTCATGGGTGGGTTCCAGACCCACATACTCATCCAAGTTTACGGTCTTGACCTTGCTGAAGTCCAGATCGCCGTCGTTGTAACGCTTGATCAGTTCCTGATAGGTGCCGATAGGAGTGGAGCCGGTAG
>JAZREB010000404.1:0-5327 GCA_045660585.1 Faecousia sp.
TTACTGTCAGTTGCGGCAATCAGACCATGGGCATCCCCGTTACTGTCACCGCTACC
Organism: Faecousia sp.; assembly: GCA_045660585.1. Lineage (GTDB taxonomy): Bacteria > Bacillota > Clostridia > Oscillospirales > Oscillospiraceae > JAZOXB01. The sequence goes on from JAZREB010000404.1 coordinate 57, forward strand.
CAGGGCGGAGAGGCTGTTACCATTCCCGAGGACTTTGTCCCCGAACTGAATTGGAACGCTGTGGAATTTACAACCATGGAGGAGTCTGTCACATTGAAGGTTGCTAACCTTCCCCAGGGCGCCACTGTGCTCTGGCTCAGCAGTGACGAGAGTGTTGCTACCGTAGATGCCCAGGGTGTAGTTAAGCCCGTCAGCACAGGACAGGTCACCATTACCTGCGATGTAGACGGACACACTACCGACATTACGGTACGCTGTGACTTAGGCGGAGGAGAGACCACCGCCGCCAACGACGAAGGCGCCCACTTGGAAAGAGGTAAAGAGGACGTTTCCGTCAATGTAGGAGATACCTTCCCCCTGTTCCTGTACAATTCCGACAGTGAGCACATTGAGGGGGTTACTTATCTGGTAGACGATGCCGCTATTTGCGAGATCGTAGACGACAATTATGTAAAGGCTCTGTCCTCCGGCACCACAAAGGTTCGTGTCATTTACGGCGATCTGGAATTTATCTGTATTGTCCGTGTAGACTGATACTCCCATGTAGCATCGGGGCTGTGGAAGGTCCACAGCCCCATATTTATACAAAAAAGGAGTGTTTTTATGGCAAAGATGAAGCGTTACGTATCCATTTTGCTGCTCGTGGCTCTTCTGACAGGGCTCCTGCCTGTTATGGGCTCGGCAGAAACCGCACAGCTCGGAGAGGTAAAAACCGAGACCCGTGCGGCTGCGATTTCCTCCATCTCTGTTCCCGCCTATTCCGGGGGAACAGCCTCATCCTGGCTAACCTACGACGGTGGCAATGACATCAGCTACCACGATGGGGAGAACCGTTCCAAGATGCAGATCATCAAGGGAACCACAGCGACCCAGTTTAACAACTATTGTACCAAACTGACGGATAACGGCTACACCAAAACCTGGTCCCGTACCTTGGCGGCACAGAGTGGTTCCAACCGTTATGCCAAGTTCCTGTCCTCCGACGGAACCTATAGCGTTTACACCTATTTTGTGCCTGCCACAAGCCAAACACGGATCATTGTAGATACCCACGTAGACACGGTAGAGGGTTTCTACTATGATGGCAAGGGAGAGGGCGCTACGGAGGTATATCTCTACGGCCTGACCTATCCCGACAACGGCTATGCCTACACTTCTACAGACCTGGGCATTCAGCGCAGATTCCCCAACGGCTCCATGTTCGTAATTAAAATGCCGGACAACAGCCTCTTTGTCATCGACGGTGGCAATAAGCTACAAATGAGCGAACGAGCTATGTCCGATCTCTATGACTTCTGCCGAGAGATCACCGGTATCCCGGAGGGACAGAAGATCGTAGTCAGCGGATGGCATATCAGCCATATCCACAATGACCACAGCGTAGGCTTCTCCCGCTTTTTGACCAAGTATAGCCACGCTTTCGATCTGCGCAATATTATTTACAACACCGATGTAGTTGAGACAGATAACTCCAACACACCGGCACTCAATCAGATCGGTAAGCTCTATCCCAATGCCTGTTACTATAAGCCCCATACCGGGGAACGTTTCTCCATTTGCGGTGTGACCTTTGATGTGCTCTACACCGTTGAGGATTGGTACAAGCCCAACAGCAGTAACAAGCTGATCCTCAGAGATACCGCTTGCCTCAATTACAGCAACGATAACAATGCCAGTATGGCTCTGCGCATGACCTTTGACGGAAAGACCGCTCTCTGGCTGGGAGATCTGGAAAAGGCGGATGCGGATCTCATGGCCATGTATCCCGCTGCGGATCTAAAGAGCGATATTTTGCAGCTTCCTCATCATCTGTTAGACGATCATACCACTTTGGTTAAGACCATCGAGCCCACCATTGCTTTCGCAAACCAGAGCAAGCAGGGTGCGTATACCAGAGGAAAGGTCTTTAACTATATCATCAAGATCGATAGCCTGACGGACATCTATTTTGCAAATGAGACTGTAGGCTATCGTGCAGATAAGGGTGTCTTTTATCGGGAAGATCATAATGAATTTGAGTACGGCAACTGGGGCATTACGACCTACGAGGTGCGAGATGCCAACCCTGTGTCCTCCGGGGAGGTCAAGGCAGAAGAACAGTTCTACCGTTACAGCCGTGCCAAGGAACTGAAGGAAGGCACCAATGCCTATGCCATCGTAGATCATACCACCGATTGGATGATGGCATACGACTCTGCAGGGAAAATAGCATCCCGAGCTATGCCTGCTCATTACATCGGCGATACTTACTATCTGGCAGCTTCCCAGCGTGGCCTTGTAAACTGGCAGATCCGGTACAGCGATCATACCACTAAGGATGATGCCATCGTCCCCAACTACGGTAATTATACGGCTACCATCAGTCGTGGAACCGGGGACTACTGGGGTACCTCTTCCAAGAGCGGCATGTATTTAGGCTATAACGATACCTTCCAATCTGTGGGCATGTACAGTTCCTGGACAGGAGTCCACAACCAGATGGAAAGTTCTGCAAAGGATCTGTGGCTGGATCAGATGAACGGTGGAACCTTCCTGATCTACCGCTATGCAAGCGGTACCTATTATCCCCTGTATCGTGACGGCGATGTTTTAGAGGATAACGGCTGGGGCGTTGCAAAGCTGACCTATTCTCAGGCACGGAATAAGTGCCACTATCTCAAGAACCGTCTGTATCTCTATGAGGAGACTCCTTCCGATATGTATCTCAGTTGGACGGGACATTCCGATTACTATGTCTATACGGGCGTTAATAAGAATGAGGTCATCAGCCACGTTGTCTCCGACCTGCGGGTCAATTACAGCTTGCCTACCTTCGGCGTTTCCGGGGAGATCACTTACGATGCCTCCCTGACCAAGGAGCCCGGTACCTTCCGCGTGGACTATACCAAGACACTGGATACCAATACCGTGGGAGATTACCCCGCAGTGATCAAGTACATTAACCCCAACGGAACCATTCAGGAGCTGGGACGGATCACCGTTCATGTGGAGAAGCGCGATCTTATGGAGGATGGCGGAGCGGCATTGTTCTTTGACTTCAGCGATGATTCCGATGACAAGTACCGCTATCGTACCGAGCCCCAGTACAATTATTTCAATTTCGACTCCGAAAAGCGCTGGACAGCGGCTCTCTACGATAACGACAACAAGAAGAACACAGCCTCTTCTCTGGAAGTCAATACCCATGAGGGCACCATGGAATTTGTCATGGAGGATAAGACCGCTACCAGAAAGACTGTTACAATAGATCTGTACGGCGGTAACCAATTCCCCCTGACCTACGATCCTCAATATGCAGAGGTTATCCAGATTCGTCTGAAAATGGACAACATCAAATCCTACAGCACCTATGATCCTTTCTTCCGTCTGTGGTACTACGGGGCAGATCAAGTACGGCATTTTGATGTAGCTCACTATTTCGGCAAGAACTTTACCTCCGACGGAGAGTATGTTACCCTGACTCTGGATCTGTTCAGTCAGGCAGAGGTGGATGCCAATGCCTCCGTATCCGGCGCACCGACGAGCCGATTCTGCGATATGGATCAGATCAGCAGTATCCGTCTGGGATTCTACTATCTCATGGTAAATGATACAAGCAAGAACGGCACCATTACCATTGATCATGTTTACATCGGACCCAGAGATGGTTTGCCTGAAGAGGAAGAAAGCATTCTCTTCGATTTCGGCAACACCACAGAGGATCAGGATCGATATACCGCCGAGAGCTACAAGGGCTACAATTTTGACCTTTCGGAACAGGCAGTGTGGGCGGCAAGAGAAACTTCTACCACTACCGATGTCCTAACGAATTTCACCATTGATAATACGGAAGGTGTTGTGAAGATCCCTGTAGCAGAAGACATTGCATATGGCGTAACCAGTGGCCTCTATGGACCTTGGTTCCTGACAGCTGCCATTCATGGTACTCATACCAATTCCCTTAGGCCTTCTACTCAAGCACTTGCCTATGATCCCGCTGAATCGGAATATATCCAGCTCCGATTCAAAGTGGAGGGTAGCACCGGTGTTCCCAATAAAGCCCCTCAGATCGTCATGGTCTTCGATCGGACGGTCGATGATGTGACCGATCGCGGGGCCTATGACATGCAGATGGACTACACCTTAGAAAATGGAAAGTGGATCACCATGACCATGCCTGTCAGCGAGGAATTCCGCAATGCGGATTATATCACTATGTTGGGTATGCGTTTTGCAGGCGTTAAAGCAAGTTCCAAGGGCAACGGGCAGGTCGTTCTGGACTATCTCTATGCCGGTACACGGGAAGAACTTCCCACCCAAATCGCCATTGTACAGTTTACATCCGAGGACGGTACTTTGATGGAGAAACTCTATCATCCTATCGGTTCGGAAGCAGTCTATTCCGGAACCATCCCCACCAAGGATCCCGATAGTAACGGAGCATGGACATTTGCAGGTTGGACAGATGAGACAGGTGCCCTTGTGGATCTGAAGAACTTGACAGGGGACGTTGTACTGAAGCCCTGCTTCCGTCAGGGACCTGTTTTGGACGAAAGTCTCAAGATCTCCCATACCCTGAATCTGGCAAGTGATATTTCCGTGAACTTGGCAGTCTCCAAGGCACAGCTTGCAGGGTTCGATATGGATACGGTTTATGTCATAACGGAAGTAGAGATGGAAAATGCAGTCAAGACTCTGAAACTCCTGCCCGTGGAACAGGGAAATTACTATTACTTCACCTTAACGGGCATGACCGCCGTCAACATGACCGATCGGATCCGATCCGTGCTCTATGGCCGGAAGGATGGGCAGGACTATTATTCGGCAACAGATGACTACAGTATTTCCGATTATGCCTATTCCCAGATGAATAAGGCAGGTAATGTAGAAAGCCTGAAGATCCTCTGTGCAGACCTCCTGCGCTACGGTGCCAAGACCCAGATCCATAAGGGCTACCGCTTGGATCGTCTCCCTGACACCGATATGACACAGGCTCACAGAGAATACCTCAGTGATATGGATTCCGTGGTCTTCGGCAATACCAACGAGGTGCTCAATGATCTGGAAAAAGCTCCCATAGAGTGGAAGGGCAAGGCTCTGAATTTGGATTCCAAGGTTTGTCTCAAGTTTGTATTCTCCATGAGAACCTATACAGGGGAGCTGTCCGAGCTGTCCCTCCATGTGCGTTATACAGATACCAAGGGAGCAGAAAAGACCCTCACCTTTACAAATGCAGAGCTGTATGACTCCAATCTGAGTTACTATGCGTTCACCCTGGACACACTCTTGGCA
>JAZREB010000405.1:0-1985 GCA_045660585.1 Faecousia sp.
CAATGCGGTAGTACTCCTGTTTGTTGATCGTCTCACGGATGCAGCTGCTCAGATCAACGGTGTAATACTGCTCGGTATAACCGACGCTTGTCTTGCTTGCCAGCAGATCCAAGAGTACCATACCATTCTCGTCTTGACCGACGAGGTAGAACTCGGGCTTGCCGGAGGTCGCTTCCTCTCCGTCCTGCTTGTCGAAGGCCGCATGGTTCAGATCACGGACAGCGATCTGAAGGAAGGAGGGATCTCCCTCTTCCTTGGCCTTGGCATAGATCACCAGAGCCTGTCCGTTGTGATTAAAGTACAGCTCGTTATTCGGTCCTGCAAGGAGGTAGTCGTTGGTAGAGGAAACGGTGTTGCCCTCAAAGGGTGCGCCCTTCTCTCCGTTCTGGATATAGGAGACCGTTCCTGCACCGAATTGGAAGGTGCCCTTGTCAACATCTACCTTGGCGGCAGCGGCCTGTCCCAGAACCACCAGATTACGAACCTCGGTAAACTGTGCGTTCTTCTCGGCATCGGCATAGTATTCCTCACGGTAGTCATTGCCGTAGTCCAGAGTGTTGTAAATACGGATGCCGTCAATGTAGAGATAGCGTTCCAGAGGTACTGCTGTGCCGGTACTCCAATCATTCTGTACCACTGCCTTGACCTCTACCTCATAATTGCCGTAGCCGGAGCTAAGGGTGGACTGATGGAACAGGGGGATCTCGTAGATCTCTCCATCCGGTACTTCGTAGGTGGTGATCAGAGGCTTGTTGTAAACTCTTGTACCACGCTTTCCGTCTTCCGTAAGCTCGTAGACCGCAACGGTCATAGAGCCACTGTTATAGGTGGATCTGCCAATGATATCGAAGCCTGTGCCGGTGAACCTGAAGGTCAGAACCACACCGGAGCCGTTGACCTTGATGGTGTGCATAGTGCCGGCGGTTCCCTTGTCTGCAATGCCGTCAAACACAGCATCATTGCCGTATTCTCCGTCATTCTCCTTCAGGACAGGATCTTGATACTTGTCATGGCTTCCCTCTCCGTCGGGATAGTTAATGGTATTCTCTACACCGTCCTTATTGGTCTCTTCGCTGTATTCCAGACCGCTGAAGTCATCTTCGTAGTAGATCACATTTGCGGGAAGGACGGTGATCTTCTTATACATCTCTACACCTTCGAAGATCGTGAGGGTCGTCAGATCCTCTTCCTTCACATCCTTGTCATAGACACGGAATACGGAATAGATCTCCTCTGCCCCACTAATAAAGGCAGTGGGTGTATAGATCGCCGTTGCGCCGTTATCCGCAATGGTGAACTTGCCGTAGAGCCCCACACCGTCGGTGGTGGAAAGGCCCGTAAGCGTTTCGCCGTCCATAATGGCTTTTCCGTAATGCTTAAAGATCAGGGAAACAGCAGGATCGGCTTCGGGACTCTTTCCGTAGGCTGTACCGGGAAGGGTATCGTTGTCAAAGAGATGGGTGCTCAGCTTGGCAGCCAAGGCAGAATCCAGAACGAAGACACTGTCCTGTACCTCATAGACGTTGGCCTTGACTCTCACCGTAGCCTCATCGGCATTTCCGTCGGCATCTGTGAAGGTGATCTTGATCTTACCCTCATAGATCCCGGCCTTGTCGGCAAGGAAGGTATAGGTCTGTGCATCCACAGTGACACCTGTCAGACCTTCCACGGTCATGGAATCTAAGCTGTAGACCTTACCCTCTGTAAAGAAGTAGTGGGGAGTATCACAGCTCATGATTTTTCCGAACAGAGCATCCTTTGTTACCTTGGCCTCATGGTTTACCCACAGGTGCAGCTCCAAGGTATCCGCTAACTCACCAAGAACCAGATACAGCTCTCCGTTACTCAGCTTGACCACGCGGTAGGCAGGGTCTTTGGAAACGAAGTGGAAGGGTTTGGTATTTTCCTCATACTTAGGCCAGTCAGCAGTGATCCGTACATGTTTTTCCTCAGTGGGGATCTCATCGGTCAGGACTTCATAGGTT
>JAZREB010000406.1:0-2748 GCA_045660585.1 Faecousia sp.
GGGGCATGATATACCTACGGTATGATATACCTCGCCAAGGCGAGGTATGAATGTGTGCCCCAAGGGCACGGATTAAAATATGGGTTAAAGCCCATTATTTATTTTATTTAGTGGCGTAAGCCACACCGACATGCGCGTAGCGTATATCATCTGCAACGCAGATATCATACCCATAGGGTATATCATCCTTTCTGTAAAGAACGGATATCATTCGCTCCAAGGGAGCGATAAACTGTGATTTGGGGAGCAAAGTATAAAAAAGGGGGGGCTGTCTCGTATAGCGTGAGAACAGCCCTCCGGGGGTGGAGATACAGCCTTTGATTTAGCCTACGAAGTAGGCCTTGGCGGCATCGGAGTATGCCATGAGAGCCTGACACAGGGTCTTCAGATCGCCCAGCTTGCCGGTGCCGTAGGTGGAGGCACTGTATTCGATAGTGCCGGACAGGCGAGTGCTACCATGGTATACTGCTACGGTGAGGGGCTGTCTCAGCTCTGCGGCAAGGAGTCCATCGAATTCAAAGGAATAACGGTTATTTGCCAAGTCGTATACCTGAGGATCGGTCAAGGTTGCGGATTTTGCTACGCCGTTGATATCGGTATAGTTGACCACAACGGTCAGGTCATTGACATCACCTGCGTAGGTTTTAAGCTCTACAATGAACTTCAGGGTAACCTTGGAGTCCAGATTCAGAGATTTACCGATGATGGAAACGGAGGGATCGGCCATATCCTCATTGGCCTTGTTGATGGTGTCGAATACAACACTATCCAAGGCAGTGAGATATGCCTTGTGGGTATCGGTCATCTTGCTGTCTGCAAGGGCGTTGGTGCGGTAGCTCTTATAGCTCTGGGCATTGGCACCGTAACGCAGAAGGTTTGCGCACAGGATCTTCAGGCTCTCCGGTCTGCCGGGATTATCCAAAGAAGAGTAGGCATAGGTAGCAACGCTGTATACGTCTACATTGGACTTGTACATGGTGCCGTCCTTGGCACCGTAGAAGGTTGCCCGGATGTCGTTATTCATCATGCTGGCATTCAGACCGTCAAAGGTGAAGTAATAGTAGTTGCCGTTGAGAACGGGGGAGACCTTGGTAGTCTTGGTTCCGGTCAAGTCGTTACCGGTATAGGTGTCGATCTCAAATTCCACATAAGCGGAGGCTATGTCGTAATCTGCAAGGAGAGCCTTGGAGATCACGAAGTTTGCGGAAATATCACTTGCCAGATTCAGGGTGTGGTTGAAGACGATGCTATTATCGGTTTCGGCCTCTACAGCAAACTTGGCATAGACGTATACATCCTCTGTAATGGGGGCAGAGAAATCGAATTTCAGACCATCGAAGGTATACCAGCCCAGGAAGATCTTTCCTTCCTGTGCGGGATCCAGTATGGGAGTGGTGATGGCCCCCGGTGCGACTTCCAGATAGGCAACAGCATACTCATCGGCGGGATGTAAGAAGAAGTAAACACACAGGGCATCTACGAATTTGGCGTAGAGATCGACATCCTCTGTAATGGGGGTGGAGAAGTCGAATTCTTGATCATCGAAGGTATACCAGCCTAAGAAGATCTTCCCTTCTTTAGCGGGTTCAAATATGGGGGTAGTGGTTTCTCCCGGTATGACATCATGATAAGCAACGGGGTACTCATCGTCGGGGTGTAAGTAGAAGGAAACATAGACCGCGTCTGCAAACACAGCGTTCAGTCCAATATCATTGGTAATGGGCTCACTAAAATCAAAGAGGGTGTCGTCCTTATACCAGCCTAAGAAAATCTTGCCGTAAATGAAAGGTGCTTCGGGCTCTACTGCATAGTCTCCGACTTTTACGGTTTGGGAATCGTACAACTCATCCCCAATGTAGAAATAGATACAATAGGTGATCTGCATCTCCCGGAATACAGCCGTCAGGGAGAGGTCTGCGGTAATGGGGGTATTAAAGTCGAAGAGTTCTCCTTCGTCTGTGTACCATCCGCAGAAAATGTAGTCTTCCATATAGGGATCCTCGGGACAGGAGGCACAATTGCCGTGGAGTACATCCTGGGTCGCAATGGGAGAAGTGCCAAAATAGAAGGTGACGGTGTGATAGATCCCGTCTGCCTCCATGGTGAAATCGTAGGTGGTGTTCTTCTTGAGGGTGAGGGTGTCGGTATAGGTCTTGTAGCCGTTGGCCATAGCCTTAATGGTGTAATTTCCGGGAACTACACCGGGGATCAGATAGCTACCGTAGGGATCTAACAGAGCCTCGTAAGCAGGCTCGGTTAAGCCCTCTTCAATGAGATAGATCCGGACATCGGTGCCTTCTTGTACACCGCTTACAATGCCGGAAAGGCTGAGAGAGGTGAGCTGAGTGATATAGAAACGGTCAGAGGTGATGTAGTTGGTCTCGTTATAGTAGGCGCGGATCTCATAGAAATCGTATCCGTAGGTCAGTCTCAAGAAAGAGACATTGACGGGGAGCTCTTCGGTGCTGTAAACGGGTCTGGTACCGGAGGTAATGGCCTTGCGTAGCTCTAATTTCACAGGGGTGAAGTTCAGTTCCCATGTAACGACCAGCTTTTCTCCCTCGGCGACTTCGCCACCGACGGGCTGTTCTGTAAACATGAAGGTGTCGGCTTTGTCAGCATTCTCTGCCATGGCGGTTCCCGGGAAGAGAGAAAGAACCATGATAGCGGCAAGGATCAGGCATAAGGTTCGTAATTTCATAGTTGGCTCCTTTTAGAGTGAGGTTCTTGTAAATAATGGGGAAAAGG
>JAZREB010000407.1:0-2949 GCA_045660585.1 Faecousia sp.
TGTTGTACATAAAATAGTGGGGGAGGGATGATATGTTGTTTTTGGTTTTTCTGCTGACGTCGCTTGGGGGGACGGGGCTCCATTTTTTGTATGATGTGGTACCTACGCCCTTAACAGCTCTGTTTTCCCCCGTCAACGAAAGTGTTTGGGAGCACTTAAAATTGCTGTTCTGGCCTATGCTTGCAGGGGCGGTGTTCCTGTCCCGAAAAAAGGAGAATAAAGAACGCTTTTGGAGCAGTTTTTTCATTGCTCTGCTGGCTACCCCTGCCTTTCTCCTGCTGTGTTTTTACGGTCTGAAGGCTGTGGGGATCGAATCCACCACCTTGGATATTACATTATATTATATTAGTATGTTCTTCGGCTATTATTTGGCCCGTTGGCTTTATCTCAAACAGGAGCCGGAGAAAGTCGGCGGTGTTGCCCTCATGCTCCTGATCCTGTATGTGGCGACCCTGATATTATTCACCTTTGCAGCCCCCGATCTGCCTATTTTCCGAGAAATGAAACCAAAGTAACCCAATATTTGGTGTGGCTCCCAAATTTGTCCTACTATTTTTTGATTTTTGAAATTTGTTGTTGACATTTCCCTACTCTTTGCTGTATAATACTCTGGCATGAGTATGTGCGAACATTTTGATTGCTACACGCAAAGCGTGTTGAGCATAATCTTACAGGAGGTGTACACGAGATGCTGCGTACCTATCAGCCCAGAAAGCGCCATCGCGCAAAGGTCCATGGATTCCGCAAGAGAATGGCTACCGCCAACGGCCGCAAGGTTCTTGCTCGCCGCCGTGCAAAAGGCAGAGCTGTCCTGTCCGCCTAATTCGGTTTCTTAGATTCGGATTTGGAATCATGACCGCACCGTACTGCTTGTAACATCAACCAGGGGCGAATGGAGTGATCTGTTCGCCTTTTTCCCTACCCGAAAGGAGTCAATATGCTGCATACCGTCTCCCTAAAAGAAAATGCAGTGTTCCGTCGTCTCTACCACAGAGGCAACAGTGCAGGAAGTCGCTATTTGGTAGTTTATTGCCGTCCCAACGGCACACAGGTATCCCGTCTGGGCTTCACCGTAAGTACCAAACTGGGACATGCCGTTGTGCGTAACCGGGTCCGTCGCCGTCTGCGCGAGATCTACCGCAGTGTAGAGCCCGGTCTGAAATCCGGCTATGATATCGTAGTTGTAGCACGATCTGCCACTGTAGAGGCTGAATTTGCCCTGCTGGAACGCAATTTCCGCCAACTGTGCGGAAAGCTGGAACTGCTGGTATGAAGCATCTTCTTCTGGCTCTGATTCGATTTTACCGTAAACACATTTCTCCGGCCTTCCCGGGAAAATGCCGTTTCATTCCTACCTGCTCGGAATACGGTCTGGAAGCCATCGAGAAATACGGAGCCCTTAAGGGAGGCTGGTTGACCTTCAAGCGGCTGCTACGGTGCAACCCATTCAATCACGGTGATCCCTGCGATCCCGTGCCGTGATGTATTTCACATTTAGGAGAACAAAATGGATTTTATCAAATCGCTATTTGGCTATGTTTTGGAGTTCTTCTATAACTTCACAAACAACTATGGTTTAGCTCTGATCCTGTTCTCTCTGGCAGTTAAGATCGTACTGTTCTATCCCAGTGCCAGAAGCAAAAAGAGCATGATGAAAACCTCTCGCCTCCAGCCCAGAGTCAAGGAATTGGAGCTGGCATACGGCGACGACAAACAGGGCTATCAGCAGGCTGTTAATCAGCTATACAAGGACGAAGGCGCCAGCATGTTCGGCGGTTGCCTGTGGTCTTTCCTCCCCCTGCTGATCATCATCCCCCTGTACCGCGTTATTCAGAATCCCCTGGACTACGTCCTCCATCTGGATGCAAGTGTCATCGAAGAGCTGAAAGCTGTTTTCGAGACCACTGTAGAAAAAGTTGACCACTACTGGCAGTTGCCCGTAGCCGGCAACATCGGCAAGTACGCCGCTATGCTCAAGAATTCCGCCGCCATTGCCGCTTTGGAAGGCAAAGAGTCCCTGAACCTCGGTCTGTGGGGCATTGACCTTGGTCAGATCCCCAGTTGGAAGGTCTGGAACATGAGAACCTGGTCCGAAGTGGGCGGTGCTCTGATCCCCGTGATCTCCGGCGCACTGAGCTATCTGTCCATGTTCATCAGCACTAAGATGAACAACACCGTTATCAGCGATGATAAGGGCGAGCGCGACACCGCCTCTGCCCAGGCAAACTCCACCAACAAGGCCATGCAGATGACCATGCCCCTGATGTCCGTCGTATTCGGTTTCATGTTCCCCGTAGGCATTTCCGTCTACTGGGTAGCGCAGAGCGTATTCGGCATCATTCAGGACGTGATCCTCACCTCTCACTACCGCAAGGTATACGATGCAGAGGATGCTGTCAAGCGTGAGAAGGCCTCCCGGTTGGCCGCAGAAGAAGCCGAGAAAGAACGCATCCGTGCCGCAAAGCGCGCCGTCAACCCCGAAGGCATCAACGCCAACAGCAAAAAGAAGCAGCAGCTCCGTGAGAAGCAGGAACGTGAAGCCGCAGCGAAAGATTATGAACAAAAAGTGCGTGAGGAAATGGGTCTGGTAGACGATCCCGCAGAGGAAAACGAATTCCCCGGCGGCGAACCCGGACGTCCCTACGCTCGTGGTCGTGCTTATTCTGCAGACCACTACGGTAAGCACCAAGAATAAGGAGAATATATGGAAAAGTTTATCATCACCACCGGCAAAACCATTGATGATGCCATCAATGCCGCTCTGGCCCAGTTGAAGCTGGAACGTGAGAGCGTGTCGGTAGAGGTTTTGAAGACCGCTAAGAAGGGTCTCTTCGGCATCGGCTCCTCCCCCGCCGAGGTTAAGGTCTCCTATGAAGCCCCCGACGAAGCCCCCGCAGCTCCCAAGGCTGCTCTGTCCTCCGCCTCCCGTTCTGCAAAGCCCCGGGAGCG
>JAZREB010000408.1:0-1464 GCA_045660585.1 Faecousia sp.
CTGGTACCGTTGCGGATGTCATTTTTCAGACTCTCGTATTCCTCTGTGGTGAAGGTTCGGAATCTCCAAGACTCTCCCGTTGGAAGACCCACAAAATCACCATCTTCCAGAGATAGAACCTTAAACTGTCCGCTGTAGTCACTTTCCCATCGGCCTTCATAGAGATCCGTCAGGGCTAATTCTACGGCATTTTGCAACTCCTTCGTAGCTGAGGTCACAACATTGGGGGCATAATGGGACATATCTATATCCACACCTATTACGGGAATGTCCACATTCTCTGCCAAAGCAGGAGCAATCGCACTGCAAACAAAGGCGATCTCTATGCCACCGTCTTTCCAAGATTGGAGTTTTGCGATCTCTCCCGCATATCCATCGCAACCGCAGAGGAGCCCCATATAGGTGTACTTGATATAAATATCTACATTCATTTCTGCCGCCGCGGCATCAGCCCCCTGCATAAAACCGTGACCATAACGCATGATCGCAGGCACCGCCATACCGCCCAAAAAAGCAAGATTGGTATATCCGTCCTTGACAGCGGCATAGCCTGCAAGGTAGCCGGCCTGTTCTTCCGCAAAGGACAGGCATACGGCATTGGCGTTGGGTTTGTAGTAGGTCACGTAGTCAAAGGTCAGGTCCCCATCGGAAACATCCACGGCAATAAAATACACATCGGGATACATTTCTTGACTTTCGACTAAGGCAGTTCCGTAGCTATAACCGGGCATAACGATTACATTGGCTCCCTCTGCCACAGCCTGATCTATGGACAGAACACGGGCATCTGTAGAATACTCTTCCGGCTGATAGTAGGCATAGGGTATTCCCAGGGCAGTGCATTGGGCTTCGATACCTTGCCAACAAGCCTGATTATACCCCCGGTCATCTATGGTGTCGAAGTCTGTGATCAGGGCAACCTTTTGGATCACAGTAGGGGCAGAAAAGGTGCTTTCTTCCGTTTCTGCAGAGAATTCCTCTACGGCAGAGGATTCCTCGGTGAAGAGTTCCTCTCCTTGGGTCGGAGCAGGTGCCTCCCCGGTACAGCCCACAAAGAAACACAGTACCATAGCCGACAACAAAATCATACACAACAGCTTTTTCATAATGATGCCCTCCTATCCGGGGAGTAATGTCCCCTCTACCTTCAAAGACGGAATCAAAAAAAGAAGATTACAAAAATAATTAAAAATTTTTCGATCTGCCATTTCAGTTTATCGCTCAGTTTGAAGTTTGCACAGACCAAAGGCTCCCTTGTGTAAAGGGAGCTCCGCCGAAGGCGGTGAGGGATTGACGCAGTAGGGGTTGATTTGCGCACAGGACGAGGCGAATTCGTAGAAATTTTATAGAAAATTGTTCGTTTTCGCATTGATTATATTTTTGTTATAGTGCCTACCGCACAATCCCTCCGTCACGGCTATGCCGTGCCACCTCCCTTTACACAAGGGAGGCTTTAGTGCCTAC
>JAZREB010000409.1:0-1305 GCA_045660585.1 Faecousia sp.
ACTGAGGGATTGAAAAAATGCCGATTTTTGCACAAATTTTATTGAATTCGGAACATTTACAATCCCTCCGTCACGGCTACGCCGTGCCACCTCCCTTTACACAAGGGAGGCTTTAGTGCCTACCGTGTCGCTAAACTGCTCTATAAACTGAAATTGGTAGTTCATTCACCATGGGCATTAGCCCCTATTTTAATCTGTGGGGTTGCCCCAAGACAGGGGACTATCCCCTGTCTTGGATACCAAGAAAGACAGGGGGCTGTACCCTGTCTTTCTGCGCACCATGCTATCCGGCTATGCAATTTGTAAGTTTCATTCGTCGCTTCCAACATTCCTCTGAATCGTATTCCGTTGGGGAACTTGTAAGCATGACAAACACTCCATCCGCAATATCTTTCATGAGATACGGAGCGTGCTTTTTATCCCGCAATTTCAAAAATCTGCGTTGCAAGCCGTAGCTCTTACAATAGCTTGGCCCGAAATAGTTCCCCCAGCAAACATATCGTATCTTTCCATATGTCATAGGAGCGACACTCCCATAGCAATTGGTAGACAGGCGAACTCTGACGTCAATATCCTCGATGGTTCCATAAAAGGGATGTAATACTGTGATCAACTCTTGATAACAGTTCAGAAATCTTTGGCAAAAATCCGGATCTTCCATCAAATCATAGGTAGCCTTCATAGAAAAGATGCGCCACCTGCGATCTACGGTTCCGTCAGAGGAAAATTTAATGGGATGCCAAGATATCTCCCAGTAACTGTCAGAAGGAACAGACTTCCCACCTATAAGTTCCAAATATTCCCCATTCGGATCTTCAAAGGTGTTCTTGATACACGGAAAAAATTTATCGTTCATTTTCCTAAGTCGCCCATTTGTCAGATGTGGGGATCGAATATAATCCGAGGGAAAGAATCCGTATGATTGAAGGATGTTTAATAATTTGTCCGGTGTGAAATCCGGGCATTCATATCCATAATAAAATAATGATCCGTCTATTTTGGGGATTTCATTTGCATGATACATGCAAGTCACCTTTCTTTCATTAGGACAGGGTTTGTTCTCTGACTTGTTAACCACAACAAATTTTGCAGTGGCTAATGCCTCGGGGGTCTTTCTTGACTTCGATTCGGTTGTCGATCCGTTCTTTCAGTTCCGAGACGTGGGAGATAATTCCCACCAGACGGTGGCCTTCTGTGAGACGGCTCAGGGCGGAGTAGGCTTTGTTCAGGGTCTCCTGATCCAGAGAGCCGAAGCCCTCGTCTACAAACAGGGTATCCAAACGGACACCGGTAGACATCTGGATT
>JAZREB010000410.1:0-12237 GCA_045660585.1 Faecousia sp.
CAATCCCTCACCGCCTTCGGCGGAGCTCCCTTTACACAAGGGAGCCTTTGGTCTGTGCAAACTTCAAACTGAGCGATAAACTGTGATTGGCAGATTATTTTCTTTGCAAAACTTTGCTGTATATGCTATAATACTACAAAATATGACATCCGAGGGGAGGTTATTTTATGGCATATGATTTGACGGGACCCCTGGTAATTGGGATCAGTTCTCGTGCGCTATTTGACTTGGAACTGGAGAACGAGATTTTTGAGACACAGGGCTTGCCTGCTTACGAAGCCTATCAGGTAGAGCACGAAAAGGATATTTTGAAGAAGGGCTCTGCCTTCCGTCTGGTAGAGGCCTTTCTGGAGCTGAACCGTCTACAAGAACAGCGGTTGGTGGAGGTCATTGTCATGAGTCGCAACAGTCCCAACACCAGCCTGCGGATCTTTAACTCTATCGAGTCCTACGGTCTGGATATTACCCGTGCTACCTTAAGTGGTGGAGGCGCCATTGCTCCCTATCTCCACGCTTTCAAAACCGATCTTTTCCTGTCTGCCTACGGTCCCGATGTTCAGCAAGCCATCGACAGTAACATCGCCGCCGGTATGATCTTGACCGGTAGTCCACAGGAAGGGAAATCTTCCAAGGTAGAGCAGATCAAGATCCCCTTTGACGGAGATGCTGTCCTCTTTTCCTCCGATTCCGAAAAGATCTATCAAAAAGAAGGTCTGGATGCCTTCACCAAACACGAAAAGGATCAGGCAGACGTACCCATGGGAGAAGGCCCCTTTGCCAACTTCCTGCGCACCATTGCCCACCTGCAAGAAAAATTCCCGGACAAGGATACCTCTCCCATCCGCACTGCTCTGGTCACAGCCAGGGGAGTCCCTGCCCACGAACGAGCCATTAAGACCCTGCGCCAGTGGGGAGTCCGTGTGGACGAGGCATTTTTCTTAGGTGGTGTCCAAAAGAAAGACGTCCTGTCTGCCTTCGGTGCACATATTTTCTTCGATGACCAATATGTACATGCCGGCCCTGCCTCGGAAGCCGTACCCGCTGCAGTGGTACCTTACCGCGAGGGTCAGGATCCCCGAAAATAAATTCCATACATACAAAAAGGGGCTGCTTTTTTACAGCCCCTTCTTTTTCTTTTATCAATGTTTCCTCCATGTGGAGGGGCGCAGGAGCAGGAGCATGGGGAACAGTTCCAAACGTCCGCAGAGCATGTCGAAAATCATGACGAGCTTAGATAGGATGGAGAAATCGGCAAAACTACCGAAAGGACCCACAACCGCACTGGTGCCGGGGCCGATATTATTCAGGGTAGCCATGACTGCTGTCACCGTGGTTTCTGTGCCGAAATTATCCAATCCGATCAGGAGTATAGAAATAAGCATGATCAGACAATAGACAGACAAGAAGGCGCCGGTACCACTGATGGCATCCTTATCCACCTTTTTCTTATCCATGGTGATGATCTCCACAGCATGGGGGTGGATCATACGACGGAGCTCTCTCTTAAAATTCTTAAACAGGATCAAAATACGGCTGACTTTCATGCCGCCACCGGTGGAGCCGGCGCAAGCACCCATGATCATAAGGATTACCAGAATGATCCGAGAAAATTCCGGCCACTGCGAAAAATCTACCGTACCGTATCCCGTTGTGGTAATAATGGATCCCACGGAGAATGCAACATGGTGGATGGTCGTTCCCACAGAGTCAAAATACCCCCCGGTCATGATCAGATTCAGAGTAATCAGGGTAATGGCTACTATAATAACGCCAACATAGCACTTTAGCTCCGAGTTCTGTACAGCCAGCTTATATTTTCTGCACAAGAGGAAGAAATAAATGGAGAAGTTTACACCAAACAAGATCATAAAGACCGTGGTCAAAGCCTGTTCGTACATAGAATAGCTTGCAAGTCCGTCACAGCGGATAGCAAAGCCACCGGTTCCCGCTGTGCCGAATCCAAGACACACACTGTCAAAGAGAGGAATCTCTCCCCAGCCGAACAATCTGCCTACCTGATACAACGTGATCAACAGCAAGGTCATAGCAATATAGATCCCGTAGGTAATGGCGGCAGAGGTTCGCATTTTGGGAACCATTTTACTCACTGAGGGGCCGGGAGATTCTGCCCGCAGGAGGTAAATACTCTCCCCGGACATAGGAACCACAGCCAGCATAAAGACCAGAACACCCATACCGCCGATCCAGTGGGTAAAGCTACGCCACAGAAGGAGTCCATGGGGAACAGCCTCTACATTGGGGATAATACTGGCGCCCGTGGTAGTAAAACCGGAAACGGTCTCAAATACCGCATCCAGATAAGAGGGGATCGCCCCGTTTAAATAAAAGGGCAGTGCTCCTACAAGAGAAATCAGGATCCAGGACAGGGCAACCATAATAAAGCCCTCTCTGGCGTGCATCAGTTGCCGACCCTCCTTGGGCTTTAACAGCATGAGGAGGCCACCCACCGCACTGCTGATCCCTGCGGTGAGGATCAGGGCAGGGAAATCTCCCTCACCGTAATACAGAGCCACTGCACAGGGCAGGAGAAGGAATCCCCCTAAAATCAGGAGAACCTTGCCCAAAATAGAGAAAATCATTCTGTAATTCATGATCCTTCTCCTTGTTAGCGCAGGATATCATCCAGATCGTTCAGACCCTTGACCGTAGTAACCACCACGACCATATCTCCCGGCTCAATGGTATCTCTACCGCCGGGAGTCATAATGCGCCCGTTGCGGTTAATGGCACCAATCAGGAGATTGGGACGGAGCTTTAGACTCATGAGCTGTTTTCCGCATACGGCAGAGGAGGGAGTTGCACGGAATTCCAGAGCCTCAACCTTGCCGCCGATGAGCTTGTAGAGAGTCTCTACGTTGGAGCCCATAGAATTCTGCAAGGCACGGGCAAAACGGACTGTAATATCCGATGCAATGTATCTGGGATAGAATACGCTACCCAGATCCATAGAAGAAATAACCTGAGAGAAGCCGAAACGGCTGATTTTGGTGATCCGCTTGGCCTTGGAAACGCTCTTGGTAAAGAGGGAAATGAGGATATTCTCTTCGTCCTCACCGGTGAGAGCCGCCACAGCATCCATGTAGGAGATCCCCTCCTGCAAGAGGAGCTGTTCGTTGGTGCCGTCACCTTCGATAATCGTTGCTTTGGACAGATTACGAGAGAGATATTCACATACCTCTGTATTTTTCTCAACGATCTTGACTCGGATCCCCAGAGGGATCAACTGTTGTGCCAGATAATAAGATATCATACCGCCACCGATGAGCATGACCTCACGGACAGGGTTGGTGGGGATACCGATCTTATGTAGGAATTTTACAGCAGTTGCAGGCTCTGCTACAAAGCTGATACGATCCCCTTCTTCTAAGGTGAAGGAGCCACCGGGAATGTAGACCTTATCCTCTCCCCGTTCTACGGCACAGACCAGAACGCCGGGGACTAATTTGCCCATCTCTATGAGTGTTTTCCCGATCAGAGGACACTTAGCAGACAGTTGGGTCTTGTGGAGTTCTACACGACCCTTGGAAAAGGTATCGATCTTAATAGAAGAGGGCGTACGTAAAAGACGGGCAATTTCCGACGCACATGCTCTCTCCGGGTTGAGCATCATACGCAGGTTAATCTCATCTTTTAATAAATGGACGGATTCGATATATTCCGGATTGCGGATACGGGCAACGGTATTCTCCGCACCCAGCTTTTTGGCGATCATGCAAGCAGTTAGGTTCTGCTCGTCTGTCGCCATGGTGGATATCACCAGATCCGCTTCGGGGATGCCGGCCTCTTTCTGTGCTTCGATATGCAGACCATCACCCTCCACAAGGAGCACATCCTTGGCGGCCAAGCGTTCCATGCGGGCTTCTTTCCGATCCATTACCGTAATCTCGTGGCCTTCTGCAGCCAACTGATCGGCAAGGGTAATGCCAACCTTACCGGAACCTATAATTACGATTTTCATAGTGTTTCTCCTTTACAGAGGGCCTTAATAATAGAGATCCTTCCGCAGAATAGGCAATAACCGATCTCCTACAGGGGCAATCACCAGCATTTTCAGAACATCTCCGGGGATAAACATAGTCATGTTCATTAGCGCCATGGTAACTGTCAATTCCACATCATGGTTATAAAAACGATGGATCACATAATAGTAGGGAAGTCCGATCACATAAACGGAAAACAGTCCTAATGCGGTAATGATCCAGATGCTCCACCCGGTCTTTTCCGTAAGAATACCTGCCACAAAAGAAGAAAGAACCATTCCCAGCAGGAACCCGAAAGCAGGGTGTACCGCATAAGCAGGGCCGCCACCTTCTACAAAAATGGGCAGTCCCACCAATCCCAGGAAAATATACAGGAGCTGAGATACAGGTCCCCACACAGGCCCCAGGAGAATACCGGACAGGGTGGAAAACAGGGTCTGCAGTGTGGCATTGCCGATACGGAGCATGGAGCCCGCGGCAGTCAATGCCGTAAACAGAGCCGCAAGAAGGATTTTCTGTAGCAGGGATTTTTTCATAATAGGGAATATCCTTTCAAAAAAGCATTTACATCTACGATAAAATAAGATACAATTATTATATCTCTTTTTTTGAAAAAAGCAAGACCCTATGATAGAAAGGGGAATCGCCTATGGAACAATGGACACTCCTGCGATACCATACCATCGATTCTACCAACACCGCCCTAAAATCCATGGAAGATGCTCCCCACGGTACCATACTATGCAGTGATGTGCAAACTGCAGGTCGTGGACGGTTGGGACGTACCTTTGTCAGTGATGAAGGGGGATTATATCTTTCCCTGCTCCTAAAACGGCAGGAGTCCTTGGATCAACTACTCCATTTGACCCCTATGGCAGCAGTAGCCGTTTCCAGGGCCATTACAGATGTCTGTCCCCTGAAAGTGGACATTAAATGGATCAATGATCTCCAAGTCCAAGGAAAAAAGGTCTGTGGGATCCTGACCGAAGTAGCCCCCCAAGGTGGAGTGATCATCGGTATCGGTATCAATTGCAACACCGTTACCTTTCCCCCGGAATTACAGGCCATTGCAGGTTCCCTACGGGAATTTTGCGGTGAGGTGGATAAAGACACTCTCCTCAGAGCCTTGATTCGCAGATTGCAAGAATTAGACGCCGTCCTATTTTCCGAGAAGGAACAGTGGATGGCGGAATATAAAAATGCCTGTATCACCTTGCAGAAGGAAGTTACGGTGATCTCTCCCACAGGGCAGATCGATGCCTATGCAGAAGATCTGGGAGAAAACGGTGAGATCATTGTCCGATTCCCCGACGGTACCCGTAAATCCATATCCATGGGAGAGGTCTCCCTTAGACTCACAAAAACAGAAAGGAAGTAAAACCATGAACGAAGTTATGAAATGTTTGTTGGAAAGAAGAAGCTGCCGTAGTTACCTGCCCAAACAGGTAGAAGAAGAGGCTCTGGAGCAGATCCTCTTAGCCGGTACCTACGCCCCCAGCGGAATGGCAAAGCAGCCCGTCAAAATCGTTGTCCTGCAGGATCCCAAAGCCATCGAAGAGCTGGAAATCATGAATGCCGCCATTATGGGCAGGGAAGGGACTCATCCCTTCTACGGTGCCCCCACAGTATGTGTTGTCCTCTATGATACCGAAGTCTACACCGCATTGGAAGATGCCTCCTTAGTCATGGGCAATATGATGAATGCCGCCCACTCTCTGGGAGTAGCCTCCTGCTGGATCCACAGAGCCAAGCAGGAATTCGACAGCCCGGAAGGAAAGGCTCTCCTTGCCAAATGGGGGATCCCCGCAACCTATACCGGCTGTGGACACTGCATTCTTGGCTACGCCGACGGCCCCTGCCGCCCTGCTGTTCCCCGGAAAGACGATTATATCGTCCGTCCTTGATACGGTTTTTAGAGTTCCTACCCCATTACTATAAATACTGAGAAGGAATTTTTCGTGCAAAAGTTATCAAAACACATTAAAAACACCCTGATCATGGTGGGATCCTTACTGGGAGCATTTGGACTCAGCTTGCTGTTCCAGTACATATTCAATGTTCAGGAGCATATTACTACGATCTTTGTATTTGCTGTTTTTCTGATCTCCTTATTAACCGAGCAGTATATATATGGCGTCATAGGCTCTTTTATCGGAACGATAGCAGTGAATTATGCCTTTACGTTTCCTTATTTTGCACTGAATTTTACCATTCCCGTGAATTTGATTTCCGGCATTATCATGATCTGCATTGCTGTGTTAACAAGTACCCTCACTACAAAAATCAGACAACATGAGATCATGAAAGCAGAAAGTGAACGGGAGCGTTTACGAGCCAATTTGTTGAGAGCGGTTTCTCACGATCTCAGAACACCCCTGACCACCATCTACAGCTCCAGCACCACTCTTTTGGAAAACAAGGGGATCATGACCGAGGAGCAAGAATCCAAAATCATTCTCGGCATCCAAGAAGATTCTCAATGGCTCATCCGAATGGTTGAAAATCTTCTCTCTGTCACTCGCATCGACAGCGGTCAAGTAAAAATCATTAAGACGCCCATTGTTCTGGAAGAATTGATCGATTCCGTGATCGTAAAATTCAATAACCGCTATCCCAAGCAAAAGGTCACCATTGCTATTCCCGATGATGTGATCATCATCCCAATCGACGGGATCTTAATCGAACAGGTTATGATCAACATTCTTGAAAACGCTGTACAGCACAGCAAAGGGATGACAGATCTGACCCTACGGGTTCTTGACCACGGAAACAAAGCTGTATTTGAAATTGAGGATAACGGTTGCGGTATCGATCCCAAACGCCTTGATACTCTGTTTTCCGGATATGATACCCCGCATAGCACCGTCGCTGACGGTCATAAGAAAAACGCCGGCATAGGCTTATCCGTATGTGCATCGATCATCAAAGCCCATGGCGGGGATATTCAGGTAGAAAACAAAAAAACAGGAGGTGCCCTATTTCGTTTCATTTTAGATACGGAAGAAATCAACAATGATACAGAATAAATACAAAATTCTATTGTGCGAGGATGAACCCAATATCCGCAACCTTGTTGCTACCATGTTGGATTCCGCAGGATATCAAACCATTCCTGCCGATTCCTGTTCTTCTGCAAAAACCTTGTTCACCTCCCATCTTCCGGATCTGGTGATTTTAGATTTGGGGCTCCCGGATATGGACGGAATGGTATTCCTTGACTATGTGCGGAAGGATTCCCTGATTCCCGTTATTGTTCTCTCTGCCAGAACCAACGAATCCGATAAAGTTATTGCCTTGGATCGGGGTGCGAACGATTATATCACAAAACCCTTTGGCCCCAGCGAGCTCCTTGCCAGAGTCAGAGCATCTCTCCGCAATCACCGTTTTCGAGCTGAAGAAGGAAGATTCCCACAGAGAAGATTTATCCTGAAAGACATGGAAATAGACTATGATGCGCGACAAGTCTATCTCAAAGGAAAAGAAATACATCTCACCCAAACGGAATACAACATCATTGCCTTCCTCTCCGAAAACAGCGGAAAAATGATGACCTATGCATCCATTATCAAAGCCATTTGGGGTGGATATCCTCAAGAAGGAAGCATCAAAAAATTACAGGTAAATATGGCAAACATCCGAAAAAAATTCGGAGATAAACCCGGTGAGCAAAACTATATTGCAAACGAACTGGGTGTAGGATATCGCTTAAATATTTAATCAAGACAGCATCAGAGGAAATCCTTTGATGCTGTCTTAATTTTTACCGTATCTTTGCCGAAAAAATGGTATACTAACCAAGGATCCCTTAAGGAAGGAAAGGAGAATACCTCAATGTTATCTATGGAAGAAATTTTACACCTGATACAGAGTCTGATCTGGCTCCTTGCAGGCGTTGGCGTTTTTATTGTGGGTATGAATTTTATGGGTGATGCCCTTGAAAAGAGTGCCGGCACAGGCATGAAACGATTACTGGAGAAAATCAGCAATAATCGGTTTTCCGGCGTAGGAATCGGCGCCGGTGTAACAGCCATTGTCCAGAGCTCTTCTGCCACCTCCGTCATGGTGATCGGTCTTGTCAATGCAGGTGTTATGACGCTGATGCAAGCCACTCCGATCATCATGGGTGCAAATATCGGTACTACCATTACCGGCGTTCTGGTCGCTCTGAAAAATGACTATTTTGATATGGCAATGTACCTACTTGCCTTTGCAGGCGTTATGATGGGTTTTTCCGGAAAAGAGAAGGTAAAGCTTGCCGGCAGTTTATGTTGTGGGTTAGGACTGATCTTCGTTGGTCTCAATATTATGAGTAGCGAGGAAGCCTTTGGAAACCCTCTGGTAGAAGATCTGTTTACCGAAATCTTTAAGAAAATCGATTTCCCCCTTCTTCTGATTTTTGTCGGTGTTATTTTTACCGCACTGATCCAAAGTTCCTCCGCCGCAACAGGCATCGTCATTACTATGGTAGGCTCCGGGGTATTGCCCTTATCCCTTGCACTGTTCATTGTCCTGGGTGCCAATATCGGTACTTGTGTCACTGCCCTCTTGGCCTCCGTAGGAGCAAATGCAAACTCCAAGCGTGTGGCACTGATCCATTTTACCTTTAATGTGATCGGCACCCTGTTATTTACCGCCATTATTTGGCTGTTCCGGGAATCTGTAGTCCAATTACTCACCTCTATCTTCCCGGGAAATGATGCGATGTCCCTGCAGATGCGTGTATCCCTTTTCCATGTCATCTTCAATGTTACCACCACTTGTTTACTGCTTCCCTTTACAAAGCACCTTGTGAAATATTCCTGTGCTGTGATCAAAGACGAAAAAGAGAACCACGATACTTTAACATTCAAGTTTGTGGACGAACGACTCCTCACCACTCCTCCGGTCGCTCTTATGCAGGTGAAAAAGGAAATCGATTATATGATCTCCTTGGTAGAAGAAAATCTCCATCACTCATTCATTGCTATGTATTCCGGCTCCGGGGAATGCACTGATAAAATCGTAGCGAATGAAGCCATCATCGATTTTACCAACAGCGCTCTTACAAAATATTTGATCAAATTATCATCCAACGTGGAAGAAAGTTCCGAAACTGTGATCGGTTCCTATTTCCATGTACTCAATGACCTTGAACGAATCGGTGACCATGCAGAAAACTTCCACGAAATCGGCATGGAAATGATTGAGCGTAAGCTCTCTTTCTCCCCACAGGGATATGCCGGTATCAAAGCCATGAATCATGTTGTAACAGAAATGTTCGCCATTGCAAAAGATGCTTTTGAAAATCTGCACAAAGAAAATCTGCCTCGACTCACGGAGTTAGAGGAGCAAGTAGATCGTATGAAACGAGATCTGACCGCAGAGCACTTTGTCCGCCTTGCGGACGGTAAGTGCAGTATAGATGTCAGCCCTTACTATTCGTCCACTGTAGCAGGTCTGGAACGTGTCGCGGATCATCTTGTAAATGTAGGTTACAGTATCATAGATCCCGTAGGTTCCCAAAAACAATCCTAAGGATTTGGAGGGAAAATATGATTATTTTACAAGTAGTATTATTAGCCGTAGGCTTTTTCTTACTGGTCAAGGGTGCCGACTGGTTTGTAGACGGATCCTCGGGAATTGCGGATCGATTGGGAATTCCACAGCTTGTGATCGGCCTTACCATTGTTGCAATGGGTACCAGCGCCCCGGAGACCGCTGTGAGTATCACAGCCGCTTTAGGTGGCAATGCCGACATTGCCGTAGGGAATGTTGTAGGAAGTAATATTTTAAATATTTTAATCATACTGGGTATCTCTTCGGTCATTACTTCCATTGCAGTTGCAAAGACAACCATCCGTTACGAAATTCCCATCATGCTGTTCATAAGCTTTTTACTGCTATTCTTTGGCATGACCGACGGCTTGATCGTTTTATGGGAGGGAATTGTCTTACTGCTTTGCTTTGCCTTGTATATTCTCTATATGTTTGTTATGATCAAAAAGGGAGAAATGCAATCAGAAGCATTGGAGTCTCAGCAAAAGCCCGTTTGGAAGCTCATTTTGGCATCTGTGATCGGATTAGCCCTGATTATTATAGGCAGTAAGGTCACCGTAAATGCCGCTACAACGATTGCTCAAAAAATCGGAATCAGTGAAAAGTTTATCGGACTTACAGTTGTTGCTTTGGGAACATCATTACCCGAACTTTTTACATCCGTTATTGCAGCTCGGAAAGGCAATGCCGATATTGCCATCGGAAATATCGTAGGCAGTAATATTTTTAATATTCTGTTCGTTCTGGGTACATCGGCACTGATTATTCCCGTTCCCTTTGAAACCGGATTTGTAGTGGACTGTCTTGTATCCGTGGCGGCCGGAGTTATTTTATGGCTGTGTGTTTTCTGCAAAAAAAAGCTCAAGCGGATCGACGGTATCATTATGCTCCTTTCCTATGGATTCTACTTTGCTTATCTGCTCATAAAATAATCAGAACAGGGCTGTAGCGGTGCTACAGCCCTGTTGGCTTGTTGGATTATTTTGCGTATTCCACTGCCTTGGTTTCCCGGATAACGTTGATCTTGATCTGTCCGGGGTATTCCAGCTCGTTCTCGATCTTTCTGGCAAGCTCTCTTGCAAGGAGAACCATGCTGTCCTCGGATACTTCCTCGGGCTTGACCATGATACGAACCTCGCGACCTGCCTGAATGGCGAAGGCCTTTTCGACACCGGGGTGAGTGCCGGTCAGCTCTTCCAGCTTTTCCAGACGGCGGATATAATTTTCTACATTCTCTCTTCTTGCACCGGGGCGACCTGCGGAGATAGCGTCGGCAGCCTGTACCAGGCAGGCAATGAGAGTTCTGGGCTCTACATCATTGTGGTGAGCCTCAATGGCGTGGATAACATCGGGAGCCTCGTTATAACGCTTAGCCAGTTCTACACCAAGCTGTACGTGGCTGCCTTCCTGCTCGTGGTCGACGGATTTGCCGATATCGTGGAGCAGACCTGCACGCTTTGCCAGGGTCACATCTACGCCCATTTCGCTGGCAAGTAAGCCTGCGATATGAGAAACCTCGATAGAATGGTTCAGAACATTCTGACCATAGGATGTACGATACTTCTGCTTGCCGAGCTGCTTGATCAGTTCGGGATGGAGATTGATGATACCGGTTTCAAAGGTAGCTCTCTCACCTTCCTGCTTAATAACGCGCTCAACTTCCTTACGGGACTTTTCTACCAAGTCCTCAATGCGGGTGGGATGGATACGACCATCGGCAATCAGCTTCTCCAGAGCCAGACGAGCGATCTCTCTGCGGACGGGATCGAAGCAAGATACGGTAATTGCCTCAGGTGTATCGTCGATGATCAGATCAACACCGGTAATGGATTCCAGGGTACGGATATTTCTACCCTCACGGCCGATGATACGACCCTTCATTTCGTCATTAGGCAGTGCTACAACAGATACAGTTGCCTCTGCGGCATGATCGGCGGCACAACGCTGAATTGCGATGGCAATGATCTCACGGGCAATGTTGTCTGCATTTTCCTTAGTCTGATTCTCGATTTCCTTGATCTTCATGGCCGCATCGTGACGGCATTCTGCCTCGATATTCTTCAGCAGATAGTTCTTTGCATCCTCCTGGGTCATGCCGGAAATCTTCTCCAGCATTTCAAGCTGGCTCTTCTTGATGAGGTTAACTTCTTCCTGGCTTGCAACAACGGCGGCCTGACGCTTGCGGAGATCTTCTTCCTTCTTTTCAAAGGTGTCCATCTTCTTGTCAAGGGATTCTTCCTTTTGCTGCAGACGGCGTTCCTGCTTCTGCAGGTCGGCGCGACGTTCTTTAACCTCTTTTTCGTGCTCGCTTCTGGATTTATGGATCTCTTCCTTTGCCTCAACCAGCATCTCGCGCTTTTTGCTCTCGCCGGTCTTAATGGCTTCGTTAATGATACGGGTAGCCTCTGTCTCGGCACTGCCGATTTCCTTTTCCGCTACCTTTTTACGGTAGGAAACACCAAGGAAGAAACTAATCAACGCTACGACTATAGCAACTACAGCCAGTATCGCATAAAAATACCACTCCATAGTCCGGAAATACACCTCCTTAGTTATAAAATTTCACACTATTTGTCGTGTACCATTGCATTTCTATGTGTTAATATAGAAAAATCGGTACCGTAAAGAAAAAGTAACGCCCACACCAAACTAGCCCTTGTTGGGGTGAGCCACACTAATCCAACGTCTATTGTACTGTTTG
>JAZREB010000411.1:0-4717 GCA_045660585.1 Faecousia sp.
TCGAGCTGTCCGGCGTTACCTCCTCTTCCATCAACCTGCCCTATATCACCGCCGATGCAACAGGCCCCAAGCACTTGGATGTCACCCTGACCCGTGCAAAGTTCAACGAGCTCACCGCCCATCTGGTAGAAGCCACTCTGAAGCCCGTCCGTCAGGCTATGGCAGACGCCGGTGTCACCGCAAGCGATCTGGCAAAGGTTCTGCTGGTTGGTGGCTCCACCCGTATCCCCGCTGTTCAGGAAGCTGTTAAGAACCTGACCGGTAAGGAAGGCTTCAAGGGCATCAACCCCGACGAATGCGTTGCACAGGGCGCCGCTATTCAGGGCGGTGTTATGGGCGGCGACGTCAGCGGTCTGGTTCTGCTGGACGTTACTCCCCTGTCCCTGGGTATTGAGACCCTGGGCGGTGTCTGCACCCGTCTGATCGAGCGCAACACCACCATCCCCACCAACAAGTCTCAGGCCTTCTCCACCGCCTCCGACAACCAGTCCTCTGTTGAGATCCACGTTCTCCAGGGCGAGAGAGAAATGGCCGCTTACAACAAGACTCTGGGCAAGTTCCATCTGGACGGCATTGCCCCCGCTCCCCGTGGTATCCCCCAGATCGAAGTTACCTTTAACATCGATGCCAACGGTATCGTAAACGTTTCTGCCAAGGATCTTGGCACCGGCAAGGAGCAGAACATCACCATTACCGCTTCTACCAACCTGTCTCAGGAAGACATCGACAGAGCTGTTAAGGAAGCTGAGCAGTTCGCCGCCGAGGATAAGGCTCGCAAGGACGAGATCGACACCCACAACACTGCCGATCAGGTCATCTACCAGACCGAAAAGACCCTGGCTGACCTGGGCGACAAGATCGACGCCGCCGACAAGGCCAACGTTGAATCTGCCCTCAACGACCTGAAGGAAAAGAATAAGGGTACCGATGTAGAGGCCATTAAGGCAGCTACCGATGCAGTTCAGAAGGCCTTCTACGCCATCTCCGAGAAGCTCTATCAGCAGCAGCCCCAGGGCGGTCAGGCATACTCCGCCGGCCCCAACGATGACGGCACCATCGATGCCGACTTCGAAGAAGTAAAGGACTGATTCTATCCCGGGACTGCCGTGACCTTACGGCAGTCCCATAACCCTGTAATACTACCGTTCCCAAACGTTTCTTGAAAAGGACCCCTCCGGCAAAGAACGGCGGGATAAAACATAACCCCGAAATGAGGGCGATTAGCTATGGCAAACGAAAATAAAAGAGATTATTACGAGGTTCTGGGGATCTCCAAGGATGCCACAGAAGCCGATATCAAAAAGGCCTACCGCAAAATGGCGGCTAAATACCATCCCGACGTAAACCACGAAGCTGATGCGGAAGAACGGTTTAAGGAGATCAACGAGGCCAACGAAATCCTCTCCGATCCCGACAAGCGTTCCAGATACGACCAGTACGGCTTTGCAGGGGTAGACCCCAATTTTAACCCCAATATGGGTGGGGGATTTGGGGGCGGATTCGGCGGATTCGGTGGATTCGGCGACCTGGGAGATATTTTCGGCAATATCTTCGGTGGCGGACGGAGCCAGCGCAACCCCAACGCTCCCACCCGTGGCGAAGATGTTAACACACGGATCGAGATCACCTTTGAAGAGGCCGCCTTCGGCACGGAAAAGACCATTTCGGCAAACCGTGTGGAAACCTGCGACAAGTGCTCCGGCACCTGCGCCGAGCCCGGCACCAAGGTGGAGACCTGTAGCCGTTGCCATGGCAGAGGCACCGTCCGTTCCAAGCAGAATTTCATGGGCATGGTCATGGAGTCTGAGAACGCCTGTCCCGATTGCCGTGGCGCAGGCAAGAAGATCCCCAACCCCTGCCAGCGTTGTAAGGGCAAGGGACGGATCCGTCGTTCCTTCACCTACAAGATCAAGGTTCCCAAGGGTATCGACAATGACCAGACTCTCCGGGTTCCCGGAGAAGGTTGCAGTGGCACCAACGGTGGCCCCGCCGGCAACCTGATGGTAAATGTAAAAGTCAAGCCCCATGATGTTTTCAAGCGAGAAGGCTACAACATCTACTGTGAATTGCCCATTTCCTTCACCCAGGCGGCTCTGGGCGCAGAAATCGGCGTTCCCACCATTGACGGCAAGGCACCCATGACCATTAGCGAAGGAACCCAAACCGGCACCGTAGTCCGGATCCGTGGCAAGGGCATTCCCAATCTGAACAGCGATTCCCGTGGTGACCAGTTCGTCACTCTCATCGTCGAAACTCCCACCCACCTGAACCGGGAGCAGAAAGAGCTCCTGCGCCAGTTGGAACAGGGTTCTTCGGACAAAACCCACCCCAAACGCAAAAAATTCTGGGATCGCTTCCGCTGAGGATACAAGGCACTCTCCCCTTTGGGAGGGTGCTTTTTTGTCGCCCCGTTGGAGCGACAAATCGGAATTGGCAGTAGCCCCTTTTATATATCTGTTAAATCTCCGTAAAATCGTGCTATAGGAAGCACAAAAGCAGCTTCTTATCCTTTTCGGACAAGGAACTGCTTTTGCTTCTTTTAAAAAATACAGGAGGCTGTTACTCCTCCATTAGATACTGCATGCGAATTTCTTTTAAAAAGGCTCGGAAGTCTTCTAACACTTCCGGGGGGACCTATGAGCTTTGCCCTCGTCAAGCCGTGTACTATGACATAAATCCTATACACTTCCGGCAGACGGTGTGCCGGTTGTGCATATATGATTTTCCCCAAAAACGGCACTGCAGACATGCAGGGAAAGCTCTATGGCTATTGTACCCGTCCCAAAGCTCCCGGACCCTATAATGTGGTCATTGAGCCCATGGATTTGTGGGAATTTGCCGATAAAGGATCCCTTTCCAAACGTTCCGACAGAATATCCGTTCTTGATCATCGCCATCTTGTTCTTGAAGGTACCAAACGGTATATGGATGAAATTTCGTAATCCCTAAACAACAGGGAGCAGAACCGTCCCCCTGTCCTTTAAGTATTTATCCGTTTAAACCAAGCAAACACAGAAATCGGAGTATTGACATCCATCATCTCTATTTATATAATATTTACATCACTTATAAAAAGGAGCATTTTTATGGATACAGAAAGAACATACAGACGTAATCTTACAGCTTCTACTTTCTTCCTATGTTACAGTCTCCTGCCTATCCTGTTTAGGGTTCTCCTTGGCAGCAGATCGGATTATCCGTGGTCCCATTTGATTATGTCTACCGGCATCCAACTCGTAGGTAGTGCTTTGTTGATTTTACCTCTCCTAACTTCAAAAAAACTTTGGCTCACCATCCCCGGTTCTTTGTTGCTTGCAATAAGCCTGTATCTATTTACCCCATATTTTTCAGTAGTACTCCGGATGTCCGAATCCCATACTTATATCGCCCATAGCATCGTACAGAAGTTGCCTAGAATCTCCCTGTTCCTTTTAACCCTTTTGTCCGCCTTTGTCCTGATCCGTCCCAGTAAAAATAAGGGCGTAATTGCACGATTCATTTGCTTTGTCCCCTCGGTGTTCCAACTCATCTCCTTAATCATTTCTGCTAATACGATTTTCTTCGAGAGAATGAGTACAATGTTTAATAAAACTCGATTATTTTTCTTCACCGAAGAGTCTGTTTTTGCAATTTTAGCACAGAGCATGCTGTTGATTGCAGTATTTTCTATTTCACAATGGCTCGTTTCTCCGTACAAGGGCGAGAAATATCAGAAAAGGGTGAAACCCTCCCGGTCCACTTCCCATAGTTCTGCCCCTGTCAAAGTCGGAACCGTTCAGCTAATGGAACATATTTTACTTCTAATCTTCACCTTTGGCATCTGGCAATACATCTGGATCTATCGTACAACAAAATTCCTCAATGAAGTAAAGTCTGCAGAATATCGCGAGCCCACTACAGCGCTTCTATTATGTATCTTTGTGCCCTTCTATAGTATCTATTGGATGTATCAAAGTGCACTCCGCACCGACATCATTTGCCAAAACCACAAAATCCACTCTGATATTGCAAAAGCCTGTCTCCTGTGCGCATTCATCGTCCCTCTGGCAGCGCCTATCCTTATTCAGGAGAAAATCAACACTTACGTGAACCGATAATATTTTGCAGTTTTAAGGATTCTCTCATGGAAGGTGCTGAAGATTTTCTAATTTGCATCCTTTGTAACGAATAAACAAAAAACACTTCCTTTCAAGTCCGAAAGGAAGTGCTTTTTGTTGGTTATTTAGGGATGGGATTATTCTCTCTCCCAGTTGTGCCAGACGTTCTGGACATCGTCGTCGTCTTCGAAGGCGTCGATCATCTTTTCCATCATCTTAATGTCGTCCTCGGAGTCCAGCTTCTTGTACTCGCCGGGGACCTGCTCGATCTGAGCGGAGACGAAGGTGTAGCCCTTGTCGCCCAGCGCCTTGGCAACAGCGTTAAAGTCATCGGGCTCGGTATAGATGGTGAAGCAGCCTTCTTCAGCCTCGAAGTCGTCTGCGCCGCAATCCATAGCGTCCATCATGACCATATCTTCCTCATAGTCCTCGTCCTCGTTGTCGATGACCAAAACGCCCTTCTTGCTGAAGTTCCAGGAGACACAGCCGGTGGTGCCCATGTTTCCGCCGTACTTGTCGAAGTGGTGGCGAACGTTGCCTGCGGTACGGTTACGGCTGTCGGTCATGGTCTCGACGATGACAGCGATACCGTTGGGGCCGTAGCCTTCGTATACGATGGA
>JAZREB010000412.1:0-17044 GCA_045660585.1 Faecousia sp.
TTCAATCCCTCAGTCGCTTCGCGACAGCTCCCTTTACACAAGGGAGCCTTAAGAAAGCCCCTACCACAATTGGGAAACAGCTCGATAAACGGGAATTTGTAGGTTTGATTCATAGCGACGAGGGGCACCTTGTTTGGGTAGTGTTTTGAGGATTTGCAGGATATTGTATCATATCTTTATAAGGAGAAAAACGATGGAAAACTGGAAACTACGTGGGCAAGAGGCGTATTTATTAAACGCTCAATTCTATAAAGTCACCTTTCCGGATTTTTGGGAACAAGCCTGTAAAAGCAAAAACAGATTCTATGGCAAAATCAAAGAAATCGCTACAGCATATGTAGAAAAAAAGGGAAAAGGTGGGGATGATTTAGGGGATGACAAACTCCACCGCTTCTGGCATGATCACTGCGAATTCTGCTGGGAAAAAGTAACTGCAGAGGAGCATGAGGAATGCTATTGCACCACGGATTTTAAATACTGGGTTTGCGGAACCTGTTTCCATGAGTTTTCCAAACAATTTAGGTGGTCTGTGATTGACTTTGCATAAAATAAAAAAGGCACCTTACGAGGGAACTCGTGAGGTGCCTTTTGGATGTGGTTAATCTTCTAAGAGGTAGGCAAGGAGGAGCGTGGTGGTTGCGTTGATGCTGTCCATGTGGGTGCGCTCCATGCCGTGGGTGCAGTAGGTTCCCATGCCGAAGACGGCGGCACGGACGTTACAGCCACCTGTGAGGGCGGCCTTGGCATCGGTGCCGTAGTTGCTGTAGACGTCTACTGCATAGCTCAGATCGTTAGCTTCTGCCAGACGGATCAGGTGATTCGTGAGACGGTAGTCATAATGGACGGTTGCATCCTTGGCACAGATGCTGACCTTACGGTCGGAGCCCTCCAGACCGGGGCCGATGAGACCGATGTCCATTGCAATGATCTCGGAAACCTCCGGGGGAACATAGGTGCCACCGGTGCCGATCTCTTCGCTGTAGGGGAAGGAGAAAATGGTGCGATATTTGGGCTTCAGACCCTTTTCCTCCATGTACTTGAGAGCAGTGAGGATACAGGCAACGCAGGCTTTGTCGTCGATATAACGGGACTTCACATAGCCCTTTTCCGTGAACTGACAGCGAGCCTCTATGTCGATCACGTCGCCGTTGCGGATGCCTAAACTCCGTACTTCCTCCGCAGTGGAAACATCCTCGTCCAGCATGACCACCATATTTTCCTCCGTTCTGGCGGCGCGAGCATTGTCCTTAAATACATGGACAGAATGCTCCCGACAGGTCAGCAGACCTGTGTAGCTTCTGCCGTCACGGGTGTAGACGGTTACGGTCTCTCCGTCTAAGGTGCCGTAGTTGACACCGCCTAACTGGCGCACTTTGAGCCAACCGTTTGCATCAATTCCCCGAACTAACAGACCCAGAGTATCCAGGTGTGCAGTGATCTGGACGGTTTTGCTGTTGTCCTGTCCCTCTAAGGTGATATAGGGGGTGCATTTATTATCATAAGTTAGGGATAAGCCCAGACGGCTTACCATGGTTTCAAACACCGGCTCCATCAAAATGGGATATCCAACAGGGCTGGGGGTACTTACCAGCTCAGCAAAGGCCTTTTTGGTAAATTCGGGATCAAAAGAATATTTCATATTTACGCTCCTTTGGGAATGTTGTGTGTTGCTTTCTCCTATCATATCACAAAATTACGGGAATTTCCACATGGAAATCAGGAATTTCCCGAAGCTGTGTTCTTGCAACGGTTTTGGGGTTATGGTATAATACGGATAAAGTGAACAAAACGGAAACAATCCTTGCCCCTGCCTGTGGATGTTGCCTATCTTTGATCAGCGAAATGATCAGGAAGAGGGCTATGATTGTGGAAAGAGAGAAATGCATGGAAAAAGTCGGAATCCTTGGTACAGGATGGGTGGCGGCCTATCATGTGCAGGCCCTTAGACGGTTGGGGATCAAAGTTTCTGCTGTAGTGGGTTCCACTGTTGAGAAAGCAGAGACCTTTGCTCGGGAATGGAATATTTCTCACTTTGGAGCTGAATTGGATCTTCTTTTGGCTCCCGAAATTACGGCGGTGCATATTTGCACTCCACCTCATAAGCACTTTGAGCAGATCCGTCTGCTCTTAGCCCATGGAAAGCATATTTTCTGCGAAAAGCCTCTGACCCTTTCTGCCTCTGAGGCAGAAGAACTGGCTAAGATGGCACAGGGATCCGAGAGGATTTGTGCTGTGGGCTTTAATATTCGCAATTACCGGCAGTGCTTAAAGGCGCGGGAATTGGTACAGGGGGGAGCCTTAGGCAGGCTTCTCCTGATCCACGGCAGTTATTTGCAGGAATTCGGCGCAGAGCCGGCACAGTGGAGCTGGCGGTACGAAGAAGATCTCCACGCAGTGACGGAGATCGGCTCTCACTGGTTGGATCTGGCGCAGTATATTTCCGGGGAGAAAATTACGGCGGTCAGTGCTGTTTTGGATCGGTTCCATCCCCTGCGGTATCGGAAGGATGACCTACTGTATACAGAGCCTCAAGAGGGAACAGAGCCTGTAGCCGTTCCCTCGGAGGATGTGGCGCTGATCCACTTCCGTACAGAGACGGGGGCAATTGGCTCCGTGGTTCTGTCGGAGCTGTCCCACGGCCATGGCAATCAACTGACCTTGGAGCTTACGGGGGACAAGGCCACCTTGGCATGGAACAATGAAGAACCTGGGATTCTAACCCTGTCTCACAAGGGGCGGATTGAGACTATTCAGGGAGAGGAAGAGTGCTTTGAGAACACATTCCTCTCGGAATTTAGGGATTTCTACGAGGCTGTACGGGGAGAAAGGCCCTATGATGGCCCTCATTTTCTTGAGGCCTGCAGGAACACCCTCCTGTGCAAGGCCATTCAAAACAGTGCCGAGAACAATTCGGCATGGAGGGAGGTGCCCTTATGACAGTTCAAGAGGTGATCAAAGCCCTAAATTTAGAACCTCTGACCATGGAGGGAGGATATTTCCGCCGCACTTACTGCTCCAAAGAGTGCACCCCGGAGGGGAAGCCCATGGGTACTGCCATTTACTATCTCCTGACCCCGGACAGCTTCTCCCGTCTCCATAAATTGCCTACAGATGAGATCTACCATTTCTACAT
Source organism: Faecousia sp. (assembly GCA_045660585.1). Taxonomy (GTDB): domain Bacteria; phylum Bacillota; class Clostridia; order Oscillospirales; family Oscillospiraceae; genus JAZOXB01. The sequence continues at coordinate 3,134 of JAZREB010000412.1, forward strand.
GGGAGATCCTGTAGAGCTGACGATTCTTGCTCCCGACGGAACAGGGGAAACCGTTCTTTTGGGAAATGACTTAGAAAAAGGAATGATCCCCCAATTCTGCGCCCCCGAAAACTGTTGGCAGGGTTCCTGCCTTGCAGAAGGTGGAACTTGGGCACTGGTTGGAACCACCATGGCTCCCGGTTTTGCAGACGAGGACTTTGTCCCCGGAATACGGGAAGATTTAATAGCCCAATACCCGACTTTTCAAGAAAAGATCCGAAAACTGACCCCCTAAACACGGGAAGAAAATATACAGGAGGGAATTCTATAAAATTTGGTTGCTCTTGTATTTCTTACTGCGACAGCGCAGTGATTTTCTTCCAATAACGACGAAAACGGCCATTGCTCCATCGGGGGCAAAGGCCGTTTTTCAAAATTCGGTTAAGTGGAAGGCAGAATAGTCAGGTAGTTCCTTTGGGCGGGATAACGTCTGTGATATGTGACCCGGAATAGCCTTTGGTATATAGGATCTTGCATGCTTCCAAAATGCGCTCTTCAAAGTCGGGCAGATAGCCGGCATAATCTTTGTAGAAATACTGCTCATGGATCATAAGGGATACAAAGCCTCCACGGTGGGGATCCTCTGCTACTTTCTCTACCATTTGGATCCGATCAGAGAGGGTAGCGTTGTTCAGCACGCAATCGATCCGCCCATAAATCATATCCTCTTGGGCATCCATCCAAAAGTCACGAGAACCGATGTGATCTACCATGTTGGGATCTATGTAATAGCTGACCAAGGGCGTGCCGTCTTTAGCCTTTATAAAATAGCCTGTGAGGGAGGTAAGACCCAGAGCTCGTAGGGCGCGGACACTTTCTCGATTGGCACTGCCCCAATGGACGGTTGCGGAGGTGCTGAGACATTCCTTCCCTGCAAAACGGCAGATCTCTCTGCAGACATCCATGCAATCCTTGCATATCACAGATCCGTCTGTGGTGCGGTATGGGTAATCGGGGAATTCGCTTCTGCTATGGAAAGCCAGCTTGAGCCAGTGGCTGTTTGCTCGGAATTCCTCTTTATAGCGATCGGTCATCATGGAAAGGTCAAAATAGGCGGGCTTGGAGCCGAAATGGGCAGAGGCTTCCTCGTCCAGTGCGTAGAACAGATTCAGGTGTACCTTGGCGCCGTAGAGATCGTGGGCTTTTTTATATACGGCAAGATAGGGATGGTCAAAAATAGAGGTATACTGCCCCTCGGACAGTTCTTTTAAGAATCGGATGTTATCGTCGCCGGATAGACGATATTTTTTCAGATGTTCCTCCGCCATGACAAAGACGGTGATGGTACACACGTGGTCTCCTACCTTTGCGGAAACAGAATTCCGATACCCGTAGAGGGGGACCCGTGCTCGGTAGCAACCGAATCTTTCGTCAAAAACAGCGGGGATCTCACACAACGTGGGACAGCCTTCCGGAGAGTCTAACAGGGCATCTATGTATAAAGCACCGTCTTGCCACAGACCGTCTCGACTGTTTACAAAGTCCCCGTCCAGGGGGAATAAGAATTTACATTCGGACATACCATCCCTCCGAAGTTGTAAGAAGTTTGGGAATATTATAATAGTGCCACAGAAAAATGTCAAGGCGGTACAGGTTAGTCTTGACCTCGATGGGGAAAGGGTGTATCATAGTAACAGAAAGGAGTTGTTTCTTATGTTGAAATTTATTTGCTACCCCAAGTGCACCACCTGCCAGAAGGCAGAAAAGTGGCTGGATGAAAAGGGGATCCAATATGAACTGCGGGATATTAAGACCCACAATCCCACGGCAGAAGAACTGACAAAGTGGCACAAGGAAAGCGGTCTGCCTCTGAAAAAATTCTTTAATACCAGTGGCCTGCTCTACAAATCCCTTGATCTGAAGAATAAGTTGCCGTCTATGTCTGAGGAGGAGATGATCGCCCTCTTGGCTACGGATGGGATGCTTGTCAAGCGCCCCTTGCTCATTGGGGAGACATTCGTTCTTACCGGATTCAAAGAGAGTGAATGGGCAGCTGCTACGGAGTCTAAATAATGGATCTGCGAAAAAGGCTGATCCGTGACTATATGGGTAAGGTCGTCCATGTGGTAGTAGACAGACCCATAGGCTATCTCCACCACGGAAAGATCCTCTATCCCATCAATTATGGTTATCTCCCCGGTGTGATCGCCGGGGATGGGGAGGAACAGGATGCATATATTTTAGGCATTACAGAGCCTATACAGGCCTTTGACGGGCAGGTCATTGCCGTTATTTGTAGGGCAGATGATTGTGAGGATAAGTTTGTCGTTGCCTCTATGGGATCTTCCTATACTAAAGAAGAAATCAAGGCTGCTGTGGAATTTCAGGAACAATATTTTAGCAGCACCATACAGACTATATCAGACATAAAAGGAGAGTATATTATGAAGCGTGTACATGATTTTCTGAAAAAGGCAGATGTCTATTATCTGGCAACCGTAGAGGGAGATCAGCCCAGAGTGCGCCCCTTCGGCACCGTCAACGAGTTTGAGGGAAAGTTGTACATTCAGACCGGCAAAGTAAAGCCCGTGAGCCACCAGATCGCCACCAATCCCAAGGCAGAGATTTGCGCCTTTTGTGAGGGAGCATGGATCCGTATCGCCTGTGAACTGGTAGAGGATGACCGCGTGGAACCCAAGAAGTCTATGCTGGATGCCTACCCCATGCTCCGTGGTATGTATGACGAGAATGACGGAAATACTCAGGTGTTCTATATGAAAGATGCCACCGCATCCTTCTGCGCCTTCGGTACAGAGTCGGAGACGGTGACATTCTGATAGTTTAAGTAAAAACTGCCACAAGGCTCCCTATGTGAGCTTTGTGGCGGTTTTTGGTATTGGTTATAGGATGCCAAGGAGTTCCAGAATGATTTTTCCCCCGAGGAGAAGGAGTACAACCAAAATCACGGGACGGACGATTTTGGAGCCGTTCTTTAGGGCAAGACCTGCGCCGAGATACTGCCCCGTGATAGAGAAAACTGCGGCCAACAATCCGATGGGGATCAAGACTTTGCCTGCCATTAAGGAGGTCGCTAACGCACCAATGTTAGAAGACAGATTGACTAATTTCACATTGCCGGAAGCGGTGCGGACATCGATTTTTGCCACATAGCAGAATACCAGTAGCAGGAAAGTGCCTGTGCCGGGACCGTAAAAACCGTCATATGTACCGATGATCAGGGATGCACCCCAGACGATGGCTCTGCGGAGCCATTCGCTCATAGAACCGCGACTTTCGGGCATGGATTTCTTCTTAAAAAGAATGAAGGCAATTACAGGCAAAACGATGAGAAGGATGAGTTTCAGATATTTTTCATCAACAGCCAACTGTAGCCTTGTGCCGAAATGGGCGCCGATTAAAGCAAGTGCGATGGAGGGGATCCCCAAGAGCCAATCTACACAGCCGTTTTTGATATATCGTACTGTGGAGGCCACCGTACCGATACAGGAGGACAGCTTGTTGGTTCCTAAAGCGTAATGGACAGGCAATCCTGCCAACAAATAGGTAGGAACCGAGATGATCCCCCCGCCACCTCCGATGGCATCCATAAAGGAGGCACAGAATACACCTATGCAGATCAGCGAGACGACCCATACGGGATATCCGAAAATTTCCATGTTCTTTTCTCCTTTTTTAGGGGAAATGAGGATTTTTGCCTATTATATCACGAATTCTCCGGAAAAACAACAGGAAGAAAAGTTGTCCATATTCCTTCTTGATATCTTCCGTAGGATTTTGTATACTGTGACTAAGGAATAGAATAAATCGAATGATTGGCTCGGGAGAGATCGGATAATTGAATCATCCGACACCGAAGGGGAATGCAGAAGCTCTCAGGCAAAAGGACCGAGCCTTGACGATGCTCTGTAGAGTGGGCTTATCCCCACGCCGAAGGTGCAACCGAAAACCTCGGGAATCTCTCGGGTAATTTTAGCAGAGGCACAATCACCCTGTATGAAGATGCTTCATAAAACCCGAATAATTTATAGGATAAAAACAGTTTCCGAGATTGCGATGTTGCAATTTCAGAAACTGTTTTTTCTATATTGTTACTTGATAGGGTGAGGGGAGAAGGTAGAGCGAACATAGGCTGTGGCAGAATTGAGAATGGTGTCGGAAACGCAGGATAGGTAGTCTCGTTCTTGCAAGACAGCTTCTCCGTGGAAGACCCGATAGGCACCGGCATCGGAGCCTAAGCCTATGAGGCCGCCTCTTTGTGCAACATAAGCTACATTTTCCTGTTGCCTATGCAAAAGGGGAATCAGTACCTCGTCGGGATAGCGACCGCACCCAATGAGATTGCCGATGGTGGATAGTGTGGGCACCCACAGAGTGTGGTTCTCGGCGATACGGAGGAGGGTCTCTTGGCTAAAAAATGCGCCATGTTCAATGGATTCTGCCCCTGCATCCATGGCGGCATGGGCGGCAATGTCCCCGTTGGTGTGAACCATGACCGCAAAGCCTTCTGTGTGGGAAAGGTCTACCAATTGGCAGATCTCCTCCGGGGACAAACCTGTTTCCGTGAGGGTGTTCGCTCTGGAAAAGTCGATGAGTCCCGAGATCATCAGCTTTACAAAGTCTGCGTTTTTCTCGTGGAGCTCGTCCAGTAAACGACGGTAGTCATCTGTTGTCTCAAAGCCCCGACCGATAAAACTGCCGTAATGTCCCTTTTTGTACATGGGGAAACCGGGACTGCGGTAGTCAATGCCGTATTCCTTGGCAAGCTCCCGTGCTCGCAGGCTCACATCCCATGCATCACCGCCGTCTCGTAGGAAGGTGATGCCTTTTTTGCGGTACTCTACCAATCGGGAACGGATAAGGTCGTCACAGGGACATAGGCGGTGGGTGTCAATGGCCTTGCGGAAATCCACCCCGTCTAAGATCATATGTATATGTAAATCGTATTCCATACCGATGGCCTTTCTTTACAGATCTATATTGATTTCGTATGAGTCGTCGATCAGGATATAATTTGCATTGCGGGCTTGTGCCGAACGGAGCATTTGGGCATTGTCGTCCAAAACACTTTCCAAGGTACAATACGAATCGTCTAAGCGGTTTTCTATTACACTTGCATATTTTTTGATATCCCCAAACCGGGCACGGATATAGTTCTCACTCATAATGAGACAATAATACTTGATATGCTCCAAATACTCGGGGCCAAAATCCTCTGCCCAACGGAAGGGAATATAGCACCCTTCCACGATCAAATTTTGTTTGTTTTCAATGGCTGTTTTGATCATTTCCCGAACAATGGGCCATAGATATGCCATGAGTTCCTCATCATCCATGGGAGTGAGCTCCGTATTTCCGCTACGGATCAGCCCCATCTTCAGATGGTCTATGGATAAATAAGGATAATGATATCGCTCCAAGAGTTTCTGAGCGAGGCAAGTCTTTCCCACATGGGAAGCCCCTGTAATCAAAATAATCATACATTCCACCTGCCAAATCCGTTGTTCTATTTGCAGTATACTATAGATAAGGTAAAAAATCAATGCTACCTACTTCCTATATGATGATCTGCTCGAAAATTTAAAAATTGTAAAAAATAAAATTTTCTTCCCAAAGCCCCGTTTATTGGACGTGGAATATGATATAATCAGAAATGCTCCCGAAATTGCGATCTTGCAATTTCGGGAGCGCTTTGGTTTAAGACGGAGTTATGAATTTTTGAGAGATCGCAATCAGATCCGAAAGACCTTCCGGGAGTGCTTCCGGATCCTTGAATAATTCGGAGGTAAAGGTTTGCAGTAATTTTTGGTTCAAATCGAATTTTTCCACAGCATAGTAAACGGTACTCTCCTTGGGATATCCGAAAAGGGTTATACGACCGGAGTAATTGTCATCGGTGTAAACTCCCATAGCTAAGCCCGGTAGCAAGGGTTTTGTTTCGACAATGATTCTCCGAATGGCATATTGGAGTGATTCCATGTGGGGAGTTGCTTTTCCGGCTTTTTGGGCGAAATAGAAGGTAGCAATGACGGTTCCGATTTCTATTGTACCCATGATTGCGAATAGGATCCAATCGGTTTTACTGAAGGCAGACATCTCCCGTTGACCGGTCAAAAACACAGTGATGAAAATATTGACAAACATCAGAGCAGTTCCAACACAACAATAAATCAGATTTTTTCTTCGGTTAGACTTTAAGTCGGACAGCTTTTGGATCAGGGAATCCGGTTCCTCTCGGACTTCAAAGGAGATGTTTTGCCGAATGGCATGGACAAGCTCTACTGCATTCTCGATCTCCGTGATGGTATGAATCTTGCCGTTTTTTAGGTGAATGGTCAGGGCATTGTACCCAACGGATGCATACTCTACATGGGAAGCTTCACAATCCTTTTTTCCGAAGAAATGGTATTTCCCTTTGATTTTTCCGGTTTCATCTATGCAGAGGGAGGCTCTGCGGTTAAAAAACAGAAAAATACTGCCCACAATGCAGAAAAACGCACCTAAAATGAATCCCGCTAAGAGATCCCCTACGGTTGCAGTATCGTCTTTGTGAAAAATAAAAACAAATAATCCGATCAAAAATATGCCACAGAACAGACAAATGCCGGACCAAGGTCGTTTTTTCTGAAATTCAGCTTGAATCATATACCTCACCGCCTTTGTTTTTTAGTATAGCATCTATTGCCGAAAAAGTAAAGTATAGGAAAAATGCTTGGGTTTTGCTGTCCCTGAGGAGCATCGAGGCTCCGTGGAGCTTGGTGATGGCCTCTTCTACGGATTGTTGGTAGAAGCGTCCGGCATCCGTAAGGCGGATGTTGCGCCCCACCTTTTCAAATAGCTTTACACCACCTAAGGCAGTTTCCAAGTGATGGATCGCACTGCTGAGTGCGGGCTGGGAGATCCCCAAACGGGCGGCGGCAGTGGTATAGTGTTCGGTTTTTGCCAAAACGGAAAAATAAATCAGATAATTGTAGTTCATATGTTTTCTCCGGAATCTATAAGTACAGGTTATAAATAAAATATCATAACTTTATTGCTTTTTTTCAACCATAAATTGTAAAATTACGAATATGTGTGCAAAACGACAGAAAATGAAAATGTTTTCAAGCAAGATTTAGTGGTTTAGTACAGCAGAAGCAGAACGCATAGAGTAAAACTTTGAGTCTAAGGACAGTTGAATGGATGCCTTTGCTAAAGTTATGTAAAGGCTTCCATTTTTTTGTGTAAAGTGCTAAATTTTTAATTGATATCTTGTATGCAACGACAAAGTTGCAGAACACAAGTCCTTATTCTTTGACAAGGATATTTATTTTATATATAATCTATGGTATGGGAAATACTGTAAAATGCGGATCACATTATATTCCACCCGGAGGAGAACCCATGAACAGAAATTACAATGTAGAAAAGCAACATCAGAAACAAAAATATCATGCATATGAAAGAATTCCCCTCTAACTATTATTTCTGCGACAAATTCCCCCTGATCGAGATTGCCGGTCAATGTGATGTGGCTATGATCCAAGGAGGACAGGGAACCTTGTACGCTACCTTGACGGCGCAGTGTCCCTTTGTGTCCCTGCCTGCAACCTTTGAGCAGAAGCATAATATCCAGAATCTGCTGAACCATTATCCCTGTGGAGAGAGGATCACAGGCTACCAGGTCAGTGAGGAGAGTATCAAATCCGCTCTGACTAAGCTCCTGAACGATCCGCAGTACAAAGAAAGTGCGGCCAAGGCAGCCACTGCCATCTCAATCACAGTATGGAGGAATCAGAGTTGGTTGCCGCTTTGCAGTCGGCGATCCTGTCCGTCCCTGCCTTTGCAGAGGGGATCTCCTTGGGCGAGGATGGCCAATTGGTATATGAAAGGGTCGGTTATTCCGCAAATCTTAACAACATTGCTGTAAGCATCGAGGAAGAAGAGAAAATCCTGTGGGCGCTGATTTCCCATGCTTTTGATCTTCCCAAGGGGGAGAGCATTAAGATTATTTACAAGCCTGTGGAACGGGGATGTGTGATGTACTTATGCATGCACCATATCATTGGAGATGCCAATTCCCTGATCCTGCTGTTACGACAGATCCTGACAGGGGCTCTCGGCACCTTGGAAGCTGTTCCTACGGAGAGCGAGACCGTACAGCTCGATCCACAGGCACAATACCTGCTCAAAGCCATCGATAAGCAATATCCCGAGATAAAAAACTATACCCGACAGGAGTACCTCTCCATGCACGAGAGAGCTTTTGCTGTCGGCAAACCGGAGATCAGGCAGATCCTATTGCAAGAGGAGGAACTTATTTCTCTTAAGAATCACAGCAAGGAGCAAGGGATCTCTCTTACGGCATATATGGTCGCGGAGTTGCTGAAAAATCGGGATTTGGACATGGTTTGCCTCCCTGTTGATACACGCAGCAGTTCCGATCTTTTCGGCAACTATGTAGGGCGTATCGACATAGGAAGAAAGTCCCTGGTAAAACAGGAAAATATACCCCGTGCAATTCAGCAAACGATTCAAAACGCTCTGCAAGACAAGACCGGACAGGCAAGATCTGAACAGCTTCTCAGTGGGATCCCTCCCCAATTTTATGATGATGTGATCTTTGATGTTTACGGGGACAGGCCGAAGCCCTCTGTTCGCCCCATGGCAAAGCTGATAGGCTATAAAGATCCCCGTCCAACCACCTTCTTATCTAACTTGAAGGAGGTTTGCCTGCAAGCAGAGTATGTTTCCAACTTATGTTTTTATCCGCCACACCCCGCAGAGCGCTACGCCACCATCGGGGTCGTGACATACAAGAACCAAATGGTGATTACCGTACAGAAATTCAGAAAGGACGGTTGCAATGAGTAATATTATTACCGTTTCGTCATTGGCAAAGTCTTTCGGCAAAGTGCAAGCTGTAAAGGGCATTGACTTTTCTGTAGAGGAGGGCGTTTTGTTCGCTTTTCTCGGTCCTAACGGAGCGGGAAAGTCCACTACCATCGATATTCTTTGCACCCTGACCCGGTACGACAGTGGCAAAGTGACCATTGCAGGCTACGATCTTGACAAGGATGCAGAGCAGATCCGCAACAACATCGGCGTGGTTTTCCAGGATAACTTGATGGATAAGAATTTGACTGCCAGAGAAAATCTTATGATTCGTGCAGGTTTCTACCATAAGACAAAGACTGCCAGAAAAAACGCTGTAGAAAATGCTTCCCAATATGCCGAAATCACGGAATTTATGGACAGAAAGTACGGCTCTCTGTCCGGCGGACAGAGAAGACGTGTGGATATTGCAAGAGCACTGCTCAACACCCCTCGGATCCTGTTCTTGGACGAGCCTACTACCGGTCTGGATCCCCAGACCAGAAAGCATATTTGGCAGACCGTGGAACGGTTGCAAAAAGAGAACAAAATGACCATCTTCCTTACGACTCATTATATGGAAGAGGCGGCAAAGGCAGATTATATTGTCATTATTGACGATGGTCGGATCGTTGCACAGGGAACCCCCTATGAAATGAAAGAAAAATACAGCTACGAGCATATTCGCCTCAAGGCCAAGAAGGGGAAAGAGAAATCTCTTCAGAAGTATCTGGATGAGAGAAAAGCAAAGTGGGAGACCAAGACAGACTATATGGATGTCAGGATCGGTTCTACATTGGAGGCGCTTCCCTTGTTACAGCCTGTCAGCGATCAAATCGAGAGTTTTGAGGTGCTTTACGGCACCATGGATGATGTGTTCCTGAATATTACCGGAAAGGAGCTGAGAGAATGATCCAAATGACGCAAAGAGGTCTGAAGTTCTTTTTCAAAGACAAAGGCGGCGTATTCTTCTCCCTTTTGGGCGTGATCATTATTTTCGCCCTGTTCATTTTCTTTATCGGTGATGCAGTGACAGAAGGCTTGGACTATCTGGATAACAAGGACTATGTGATGAATTCCTGGGTCGTTGCAGGTATGCTTGCTTCCTCTGCTATCACAACCAGTATGGGTGCTTATGCTGTCATGGTTTCCGACCGTGAGAATAAGTGTATCAAGGATTTTTACTCTTCCCCCCTGAAACGCAGATCCGTTGCCGCAGGATATATGTGCACCGGTTTTATTATCAGTGTTATTATGTCTGTGGTTACCTTTATTTTCGGTGAGATCTACATTGTTGCAACGGGCGGAGAATTAGTGGGCTTTGGAACCCTTGTGAAGCTGTTGGGCGTGATCCTGCTGTCTTCCTTTGCTGCCAGCGCAATGGTTTGCTTCCTTATTTCTTTTGTAAAAACGAGTAATACCTATACTACCATAAGTATCATTCTGGGCACCTTGATCGGATTCCTGATCGGTGCTTACATTACCATCGGCGGTCTGCCGGAGGGTGTGCAGTGGGTCATTAAGTGCTTCCCCTGTGCGCATGCGGCGGTTCTGTTCCGTCTGCTTCTCATGGGAGATGCTATGGATGCCGGCTTTGTCCTCTCCGATGATATTCCTTATCCCGACATCTTCCGCGCAGAATTCGAGAAGGAAGTGGGCGTGGTATTTGAGTACGGAGATTGGATGCCCGAACCGTGGTTCCATGTACTGGTTCTGGTGGCAACCGGTGTCGTGTTCTACTTGCTTGCCATTATTGGTATGTCGAGAAAAGCAAAAAAATATTGATCCGCCATTGGAGGTGTTCCAATGTTTACATGGCCGAAATTAACCAAAAAGCCTAAAGGGAAACAGATCTTGGTTTTGGCGCCCCATATGGACGATGAGATTATCGGTTGCGGTGGCACGATCTGCAAGCATGCCCAAAGCGGAGATCGAGTCAGCGTGGTGTATTTCACCTGCGGAGATAAGGGGAATAAGGCCTTTTCCAGCGATGAAGGGCTTTCCGCCATCCGTAAGGCGGAAATGGAGCAAGCCAACAAGATCCTGGGGATCGCACAGGCGTTCTTCCTGGATTTTAAAGACGGTACGGAAGAAGATTGGTCTTGCAAAAAGGAGGAATTGAGAGAGCTCTATGACGAGATCTCTCCGGATCTGGTTTACCTCCCTCCTTATTATGATCTCCACTTGGATCACAGAAAAACCAATTGGCTATTCCAAGAGGCTATGGCAGGCAAGAAGGTCTGCGACCTGTGTGTTTACGAGGTTTGGACACCCATTAACCCTAACCTGATCATCAACATCACTGCCGAAATGGATCGGAAGATCTCTGCCATCCGTGCTTGTGAAACGCAGGTCAATAGTGTAGATTACGAGTCCTTTCTCAAGAATTTAAACGGCTATCGAAGCTGTTTTGCAATGTCTCCCATGGTAAAATATGCCGAGTGCTTCTACCTGCTCAATTACTTGGGCATTGAATACAGTCGCAAGGTTTATAAAGGCCTGAGCACAATAGACTTTGGTACGATCACCATTGAATGCTTGAATTCGGATTAAAAAGATCCCACCCATAAAAAGCAGAACCGTCCATTTACCGACGGTTCTGCTTTATGCGTTCAGGAGAGTTTCAGAGTCTTAAAGAAATTTCAAGGATTGCGTTAAATGAGCATAATAATGGCAATCTTCCACATACTAACTCCACACTATAAAATGGTGAAAAGGAGATTTATATATGAAAGCAACAGGTATTGTTCGTAGGATCGACGAGCTTGGTCGTGTGGTCATTCCCAAAGAAATCCGCCGTACTTTGCGTATTCGGGAGGGGGACCCCTTGGAGATTTATACGGAGAAGGATGGGGAAGTGATTTTCAAGAAGTATTCTCCCATGGGAGATCTGCAGGATTTTGCGGCACAGTTGTGCGATTCTATCGGAAAGAATACGGGGCATATTGCGGCGGTGGCGGATCGAGACAGCATTATTGCAGTAGCCGGAGCACCCAAGCGGGAACTGTTGGAGAAGCGAAATTCTCCCGAACTGGAACAGCTTATGGAACAACGGAAGAACTACCGTTATCGCAGTGGTGAAGCACGTCTCCGTCCGGCAGAGTCAGTGGATCGGTATCATCTGGGTGTAGCGGCACCGATTATTGCAGAGGGGGATCTTATGGGATGTGTCATGCTTCTGCTAAATGACAATGATGCAGAGCCCACGGAATCCGAGCAGAAACTTGCGCAGACTGTAGCGGGATTTCTGGGAAAGCAAATGGAAAATTGATAAAAATACACCACCGTGCCGAATCGTTATAGCAGACGATCGGTATGGTGGTGTGTTCTATCTTTGTGAGAAAATCAAAGATTGTGAAGGTATGCTTCAACAGCAAAAGGTTCTAATTGAGAATCTTTCCGCAGATACAGAGGGTGATGGGGATGGCCCTTTGTTTTGGATCGGGATCCGGCAGTGAACCAGCTTGCACCATGCTCTTTGCCGATGGCGATCATGTCCATAACACAGGAACGCAAGTAATCACGCTTTTCAATAATGGTTCCCCATGCGGCCCAGATGGTAGGTGATCCTTCCGAAAGAGAGAGAATGTAGGAAAATGCCTTCATGTTCTCCGTATGTAAGGTGGGATTCATCTCTTTTTCCATGTCATCCGGACGGGTCGCCCGTTGGGCATAGACATTGAACATAATAAAACTATCAAAGCCGTTACCCAGTGCAATGCGTTCTACGCTCTTTAGAGTGTTGTCCAAGTTACCCGGAGCGGCGGTGGAGGGGTTGATACCAATGCAAATCAGAGGTTTCTTTCCGCGGGTGCCCAGTATATAACGGTACTCGGAATAGAAGTCCGGGATATAGAGCCACTTGTCGCGGTCGTATGGATTTACTGCAGATGGCTCCATGGCTTCGGCGAAGGTAAGGACGGGGATGTTTTTTGTTTCGGTAGATGGAATGTGCATAGCAGACCCCCTACATAATAGATGTGTACGGTGAAACTGGGAATTATTAGTCTATAATGGAAAGAATGTGATCTAAGAGGAAGTTTTGGGCATTGATATCATAGAAAATGCCTAAGTACTCATTTCCGTTATATTCACACATTTTTGCACTAATTCCCAAGTCCTTGCCGACTGCGGTGGGAACGCGGTGGGGCTTGCCGTCTTCGCCCAGTTCTTGGGCAAGGAAACCATTCTTCAGGAGCCAGTTGGTCAGTTTGACAGGGCTCAATTTTTTCATGCCCTCATAGTTGGTAGCACGGAGAATCCGATCAACGAAATCAGCAATGCGGAGAGGCTCTCCGGTTAACTGTACATTAGCCAGTTGCTGGGGGGTGATTGTGAAAGGAGGCTTTTCAACAGCACCTACTTGTCCACCATTTTGAATGACCTTTTCCAGTATACCGGAAACATACTGAAAACAACGAGACAGCCGGGGATTTGCCAGACTATCTCCCGTGGGAACCGGCTGACCGCTAATAGGATCGGTTCCCTCTGCCAACTTATCTAAATACATCTTAGCACGTTGCATGGTTTCAAGTTCGGTCATAAAAAAGCTCCTTAATGATAATACTTTATTTTTGCGCTGAGTTAGAAGATATAAAATGCTTTTGCAGGATAGTATTTTTGATTTTTGTATAAGTCAAGGTGAATAATAGAGTTAAACTAAGAACCAGAATAAAAGGGAAAATAGTTTGAAGAAGGATTTGCTCGTTATAATCACCGATACCCGTAATATCCACAAAAGAAAGGTATGTGGCTTTTATTACATAGTGTACAGACATTATGTAGAAAGAGTTCTTTCCGCAATAAATTAAGAAACTACAGTTTTGCAACAAATGTCCTAACAAAAGGATGCCTGTAGAGCCTAAAACTCCGGTAATATAAAATATAAAACCGTTGTTTAGTATCTTCGAACCCATTGAAACATGACCGTTAGCTAAGGCAAGCGGAGTCATAAATGAAAAACAAAGTATAATTAAGAGCCAGAAAATAACATAGGGATATTGTTTCTTTTTGATATAATCTATAGAATTATTGCGAAAAAACTAATGAAGATCCATATGG
>JAZREB010000413.1:0-11678 GCA_045660585.1 Faecousia sp.
ACATATTTGCAGAGTACATGAAGGTGGAAGAAACAGCCAGCATGCCGGGGATGTTCTTGATGCCTTCGATGATAACGCCGTGCTTGGTCTCACGCTTGCCGGCGGGGGTGATGGCGCAGTTGCCGCCCTGGTCGATAGCGATGTCAACGATAACGGAGCCGGGCTTCATGGACTTAACCATCTCTTCGGTGATGAGGATGGGAGCCAGACGGCCGGGAACCAGAGCAGACAGGAATACGATATCCATGTTGGGCAGTTCCTTGGCAAGGAGCTCACGCTCTGCGGCCAGAACGTCAGCGGGCAGTTCCAGAGCGTAGCCGCCCTGACCCATAGCCAGCTCGGGAGCAACGCCGGACTCGATGACCTTTGCGCCCAGAGAGGTAGCCTGCTCTGCAGCAGCGGGACGGATATCCATAGCGTAGGTCTTAGCGCCCAGACGCTTTGCGGTAGCCAGAGCCTGGAGGCCTGCAACACCGACACCGATGACCATAGCGTTAACGGGCTTGATCATACCGGCAGCAGTGGGCATCATGGGAACGAACATTTCCAGATCGGAAGCAGCCATGAGCATGCCCTTATAGCCTGCGCAGGTGCTCATGGAGGTCAGAGCGTCCATAGACTGGGCGCGGGAAATACGGGGAACACACTCCATAGTCAGGGAGATAACGCCTGCGGCGGCCATCTTCTTGACCATCTCGTGGTTAACCGGAGCAGCGGGGTGGATGAAGGTCATGAGGTACTGACCCTTGTGCATCATTTCGACCTCGTGCTTGTTGAAAGCGGTGTTGAACTGGGGCTCCTTAACCTTCAGGATCAGCTCTGCGCGATCATACAGATCCTGTGCGGAAGCGACCATCTCTGCGCCTGCAGCGATGTAGTCGGCATCCATGTGGAGAGCGCCGGCGCCGGCGTTGACCTCGACCAGAACCTTGTGGCCGTCAGCGACGTACTTCTTGACAGTGTCGGGGGTAGCGGCAACGCGCTTTTCCTCGTGCATAATTTCCTTGGGAATTCCGATAATCATTGATTTTTCCTCCTAAAATGTTTGTTTGTTGGTTTGGTTTTTATTTTTGCGGCGCAATGCCGCTAAGGTAACAGAGTTAAGTAAGTCGGGGAATGACGGAAGTACCCTGCTTGATGTTATCCAGTACCACGTAAGTACGGGTCAGGGAGACACCGGGGATGACCTTGATGTCGTTTAGAACCTTGGTCAGTTCCTCTGTAGAGCCTGCGGACACACGGGCAATATAGTCAAAATCACCGGTGATATAATAACATTCCATAACACAGCTATGCTCCTGCATCTGCTTGGCAAAGCTCCGGTTATACTTGGGATGTTCCAGACGGATAGAGATCATGGCCTGCACATCGTAGCCTGCCAGACGTTCGTCGATGAGAGCGGTATAACCACGGATAAGACCGCTGTTTTCCAACTTTTTCATACGTTCGATGACGGCAGAGACGGAAAGATTCACGGTACTGCTGATCTGAGAGGCATTCATACGGGCATCCTTGGTTAGACATTGGATGATTTTTATATCGATATTGTCCATATGGTCTCCTCCTTGAGCATGGGCATCTCGGCATATTATACCATCCGTATTATAACAGCCTACCCGTGGTTTTTTCAATAGGAAAGTAAAAATACCGCAAAATTTTTTGAGAATAGAACGAAGTACAGTAAATATTTCGGCAAAGACAGAAAGAGTGAATAGAAAACCTCTGTTCCCGTGGGGGAACAGAGGTCAAGGATCATTTTTTACGGAGTGTCATGGGGTACTTAACTGCGCCGGCTCCGGTGAAGGGGTTTCCGTCGCTGTCAAAGGCATTGGAAAGAACCAGGGCACCCTTCTTGAGGTTGGGTTCTACGGTCATGTCGTAGTTACCGGCCTGCAGATCCACGGGGGAGACGGCGTAGCAGAGTTTGCCGTCCTTCACACAGTAATACTGGGTATAGGTCATGGAGTCATTAGTGAACTGACCCTCCAGATCCATCTGTTGCAGAGCCATGTCTACGAGAGAGGCCATGGTCATGCCCTGCTGTGCCAAGATGGCATCGGTTTCTTCCCGAGACAGGTTGGCCTCTGTCAGGTACTGATCGTACAGGATCTCCGGCAGACCGGCACGGAGAGCGTCCATCTCTGCATCGGCGATTTTGCGGGCGGATTCGGGATCTACAGAGACAGTGACAGTGCCATCTGCCCGATATTCAAATTGGTAGGTCATCATCAGATCATCGGGGATGTCATAGTCAATACCGAACTGGGCAAGTGACTGCTCAACCTGCTCTGCGGCAGGGACATCCGTCAGCCAGATGCCGTGGAGACTCTTCTCAGAGAAGGGGGTCAGCAGACCCGTATCATAGATAAAAAGGGCCAATACCATGACGATACATAGGGAAAGAGCCAATAGTGCTTTCTTCACATTCATATGATCCACGTCCTTTATCTGTTATCTGTCTTTCATTATACTCTATGGCAGGGGAAAATTCAAGAAAAAGTTGGTGGACATTATTCCTCGTCACATTCGGACAGTGGAATGCGGAGGGAGCGCTCTTCGCCGTCTCTGAAGTAGACCAGATCCAACTCGTCATTATCGGCGTAAGTCTCGAAGAGATCCAGACAATCCTCTGCGTTGGAGATCTTCTGATCCTCGATCTCTACCAATAGATCTCCGGAGCGGAGACCTGCTTGGTAGGCAATGCTGTTGTGTTGGATCTGCTCGATAAAGGCACCGTCGGGGAGGGACCAATATCGCTGTTGGATCTCGCTGATATCGGACAGCTCCAAGCCTAAACCACAGTTGTCATGAATGAGGACAGAATCCTCGTGAGCCTCTGTGGGAAGATCATCCAAGTGCAATCCTGTGTCCTCTGTAGGATCCGGTGGGGATTGCAGACTGAGATACAGGTGGGTTATGCCGTGTATGGCAATGCAGGACAGGATCAGGATCAGGATGGGGAGGGTATAACTGCTTGTTTGTCGGGGATCTCGTCCCGTTCCGTAACTGCTTGGCTCGCTTGTCATGGATGTTCCTCCTTTCTTCGGGAATGGGGTGGTGTTAGATCGCACGGAGGGTGAAGGTGAATTCGGTTTTCCCCTCACCGCTTGTGACATAGACATCCTCACCGTGGGCGAGAATAATGGTTTTTACGATATATAGACCCAATCCGACACCGTCCCGGTCCGTGGAACGGCTCTTGTCGGTTTTGTGGAAACGGTCGAATACCAGGGGAAGCTCCCCGGGGGGAATAGTGGGGCCGGTATTTCCCACGGTGATAATGGCTCGGGAGCCCTGGCGCAAAATGCGGATGGAGAGGGTGCCCTCTTCGTTGACGAATTTTACCGCATTGTCAATGAGATTGTACAGCACCTGGGTAATGAGATCATTGGCACCGTATACGCTGAGTCCCAGATCCGGCATCTGCACATCTACATTCAGACTCTTGCGGTTGATCCGCTGTTCAAAGCTGAGAAGGGCCTGACCGGCAGTTTCGCAAATGTCGAATTCTGCCATTTTTTCCGAAGGGATGCCCTGATCTCGCAGACGGGAGACATCCAGCATATTACGAACCAGTCGAGACAGACGGCGAACCTCTGTAGAGACCAGTTCCATGTAATAGGGGTGCTTTTCTTTGGGAATAGTGCCGTCCAACATACCGTCGAGATAGCCGGAAATGGTGGTCATGGGGGTCTTGAGCTCATGGGAGACATTGGCAACAAATTCCTGTCGGACGGTTTCTGCGTGTTGCAGACTGACGGCCATATTGTTAAAGGCTACGGATAGCTCTTCGATCTCCTCGTTGCTGTGTCCCGTGGGGACGCGGACAGCCAGATCGCCGTGGGCGATGCCCTTTGCCGCCGCCGCTAAATTTTGGATAGGCTTGGACTCCCGTCTGGTCAGGAAGGGGAGGATCAGCACAGAAACTGCCAGAACCACCAACGCACTGGCAATGAAGATCCGCATAGCGCGGATGGACAGTTCCATGGCATTACTGCTGTCCATAGAGACCAGCAGAAACCCGTTGCTCCGTCCGAAGCTGTCCCATATGGGATAGGCAACAGCCAGACGATTGTCCCCGTACAGGGCGGAGACAAGGACACTGACGTCCTGTTGTCCGGCGAAGATACGATTGACGGCACTTCGGGAGAGCTGTTGGCCCATCTGGGGACAGCCCTGGATATGATTGGCACACAGAATGACCTCGCCGGAATCGGAGCATAACAGGATATCATAGCCGGAGGAGGCTGCCGCTACGGATAGATTGATCCGCATATCCCAGGAGTACAGCAGGGGACCGGAATAGGCCTCTGCCAGAACTGCCGCGGCTTGGGCAGTTTGATCCAGATCCTCCATCTGGTCTCTGTAAAGACTGCGGTTTAGAAAGGTGCGGAAAAATACTCCGATAAACAGCAGTGCCACAGAGAGAACACACAGGATCAGGGCGATCTGCCGTCGGGAGGTGGTCCTCATGCTTTGACCTCGAATTTATAGCCTACGGACCAGACGGTTTTCAGCTCCCATTTGTCGGAGATCCCCTCTAACTTTTCACGCAGACGTTTAATGTGTACGTCAACGGTGCGGGTATCGCCGAAATAGTCGAAGCCCCAGACCTCGTCTAACAGTTGGTTGCGAGTATATACACGATTGGGGGCAGAGGCTAAGTGGAACAGGAGCTCCATCTCCTTGGGAGGAATGGAGATCTTCTTGCCGTCAACGGTGAGCTCGAAGGCTTCCATATCAATGATCAGCTTGTCGAAGGTCAGTCGGCGGCTGTTCTTTTCCGGTTCCATACCGCTACGGCGGAGGACGGCTTCGATCCGAGCCAGGACTTCCTTCATTTCAAAAGGTTTGGTAATATAATCATCGGCGCCCTGCTTTAGACCGAAGACCTTATCTTCTGTCTCGCTCTTGGCGGTGAGCATAATGATGGGGGTCTTTGCCTCCCCACGGATGGTGCGACAAACCGCCCAGCCATCCATAGCCGGGAGCATAACATCCAACAGCACCAGATCCGGGTTGACGGTGCGGAATTGCTCCACGCCTTTCAGACCGTCCGGGGCGATGGTGACCTCGTAGCCTTCCTTTTCCAGATACAGGCGCAGGAGATCGGCGATATTATGATCGTCTTCTACAATAAGAACCTTTCGTGCCATAAGGGGATCCTCCTTTTCTGTATTGCTATATAATAATGTATACAGTAGCGTATCTATTATATCCTGATCCATTATGGATTGCAACATACCTTTCTGTCATTATATCCGAAATTGAACCGATTGGGTGAACAATTTGTTAAAATCCAAAAAAGATTCCTCCACCCCTGTTCCTGAAATCACAGTTTGTCGTGCTGTTAACGCACAAATTATCGTGTCTTACCGTAAGGGCCGATGCCCTCATCGGTCCATGGAGTTGCGACAATAAAATGGGTATGATTCATGGAGAAATGGTTCTAAAATAGCCCCCGGTAAAGAATTGAAATTCCCCGAGACAAACAGGAATATCTCGCTGTGTCTCGGGGATAATTTTCCGTTATTTTGAATTTAGCATTTTTTAAATCTTCTTTCAGAGAGTGATGTAAAATACTGGAAAAATAAATACGGCTTTTATTTTAGCATAATTTCCTCCTCTATGCAAGCATACACAATGGTATTTTCTTATATTTTCCAGTTTTTTCTATTTTTTCATATATTGGTCTTTGATCATAACAATCGGAGGGGCTCCAATGGAGTCCCTCCGATTTTACGGTTTGTTATTTGGTTTTGTTAAAATAGATCTTTGCGGTGTCGGAGTAGGCAAAGAGGGCCTTGCACAAGGTCAGGAGCTGTCCTGTGCGGTTATTGCCGTAGGTATCGGGGCTGTAACGCAGAGTCTGAGACAGACGGGTGTCTCCGTGGTATACGGCAACTTCTACCACTGTCCGTAATTCTGCGGCCAGCAAACCGTCGAAGGTGAAGGCAAAATAGCCCAAATTGGCATTATATACCTCTGCCCCGGTGAGGATCAGGGATTTTTCTGCACCGGTGGTGTCCCTGTAGCTGACATGGAGACTCAGCTCGGACAGATCCCCGGTATAGGATCCCTTGGTGAAGATGAATTTCAGAGCCACCTTGGATTCCAGATTCAGGGATTTGCCTGCCCAGACAATGGTGGGATCTTCCAGATCCGTCAGGGTCTCGTTGGTGGAGCCGAAGGTCACGGCTTCTACATCGCTGAGATAGATCCGGTGGGCATCGGTCATAGCTCCGTCAACAAGGGAATCGGTACGATAGGACTTGTAGATCTGGGCTTCCTTACCATAGCGCAGGAGATCTGCGCACAGAGCCTTCAGGCTGTCCGCCACATCTACCTTGTTTAGCTGGGAATAGGCGTATTTTGCCACGCTGTAGGAATCCACAATGGACAGGTATTCCCGGCCGTCCTTTTCCATATGGAGCTGTGCGGAGATCTCATCCCCCATGTTGACGGCGGTCAGTCCCGTTAGGGTGTAGTAATAGTAGTTCCCCTTGAGGACAGGGGCAATGGACAGGGTCTCGGTGCCGGTCAGGGTATTCCCCGTGTAGATAGGAACCTCGACCACCATATAGTGGTTTACATAATCTTTGAGCAGATCAGCACGAACGGCGAAATTGACGGAAATATCACTTGCTAAATTCAGGGTGTGGTTGATGATAACAGAGGGATCCACAATGGGTTCTGTCTGCTCCTTGGTACCACAGATACAGGTGCCGTTTTCGTAGCTGTGGGATGCGGTAGTGGTCTTATTGCAACGGATACAGATTCCCTTGTGGCTGTCTCCCAGGTCGGTGTAGGTATATTCATGTCCAAGACGGGGCAGAACTACCTGCTCGGTCAGGGTGATACCGCAGGCTCCGCATTGGGATCCATCGGAGAGGCCGGAGGTCAGACAGCCTGCAGGGGTACCGGGTACGGTCACGGGACTATGACCTTGCGCAGGCAGGATCACTTGCTGAGTCAATAGGGTACCACAGGCACTGCAGTGGGAGCCATCGGACAGACCTGTTGCGGTACAGGTGGGAGCGTAACCCGGATCTGTTATGGGACTATGGGCGGTGGTGGGGATGGATTGTCCTTTTTGTACGACAGCACTACAGGTTTTGCAAACCGTATCACCGGTATAGCCTTCTTTGCTACAGGTGGGGGAAAGGGCTCCCACAACATGAGTATCGTGCCCCTCAGGGGAAACGGTCTCGGTATAAGATTTTCCACAGGAACAGGTGAAGGTCTTGATGCCGGAGGCGGTACAGGTGGGGTTGGTGGTTACCTTGCTTGTGTAGCTGTGGGCGGTTCCTGTGAAGGAGGCGTAGACCTTGGTGTTGGTGGTGATCTTGCTGAGATCGGTGGACTTGCCGTTTCCGTCTACCCAGCCGGCAAAGGTATAGTGGTTACTGCTGTCATATGCCTTGGTGGGGGTCGTGCCGGTGTAGGTGGCAGATGCCCCTTCCTTTACGGCGAGAGTCTGCAAAACGGTACCGTCGGCATTGCAGAAGGTAACGGTGGAGCTTGTGTTCTGTGCGTAGGGGGACAGGTCTGCAGGCCCGATGTAAATGTAGTCGATGGCATAGGAGCCTGTTCCCGGATCTGTTGCGTAGGTGTTGACGGGGTCAACACGGATGGCAGTAATGATCTGCCCCACTGCGGCGGCAGGGAGCTTCATCTGCACCGTCACAAATTCATCTGCGGGGTATGTGGTATGGGTGTCTCTGACGGACTTATCCTCTGTGTAGCTGGTATGTTCTTGGGTCACATAGAAGAATTGCAGGGCGCTGTAGGAGCCGGAGGTTACGGTATTCTTGACCCGAATCTCTACAATATCTCCGTCAGCAACGGGGTAAGCCAAAACCACCTTGGAAGACAGGTAGGGATCCTTTTCCGTATAGCTGCCGGTGAGGAGGCCGGTGGTGTTGTTCACTGTGGGGGTGGTGCGAGCGCCCGTCCAATCGGCACTGTTGGCAAGGGGATCACCCTTGTCGAAGTTGGTCAGGAAATACAGATTGCCAACGGTGACGGTACCGTCGGATGCCTGACGGAAGGCAACCTCTTTGCCGTTGAGGGTGACCTTCTTCACGGTCTGACCGCTGAGATTGGAGGTAATGGTGCGGAAACCGATGTTGGGGTCGGAGCTTTCGATCACCATAGTAGTGCCGTCCAGACGGATGGAAATGTCTGTGACCTTGGCAGAAACTTGGAGCAATTTATAGGAAGAGGTATACAGAGTAGAGCCGTTGGAAACGGAGACGAAGATGGTCTTACCGTTGGAGGACTGATTCAGACCCAACATTGCGGTGCTACCGTCGGTGGTATGTCCGCCGAATTCGCGGGTGGAGGGGGTGGACTCGAAGGAGTTATAGTGATACAGAACCTTCAGATTGGGATTGGAGCTGTCCTCAATGGCAATACGGGATGCCAGAGCAATATCGTCTGCGGTACTGACCATACTGAGCTTGACGGGGGTCACGGTGGCTGTTGCCCCGGCGGGGACGGGGTAGAGAATGGTCTGATAGGTTGCCACACCACTCTTGGTCTGCTTGTACTCAAAATACTTGGTAGTGGTAGAAGGGGCAGAGGAATCGTAGCCCGTCTGCAAAGTGGCAGTGATCTCTGTGTTGAGGGCAGTGTTGTGGATGTTGTAGGCTTGGGCAATGATCAGGTTGGAACCGGAGCCGTAGGCGGTCTTGCCGGTGTCGTGAACATCGCTTGCAATAGAGGGATTGGAGTAGGGAGCGCAGTGCCAATTCTGGCGGTAGGTGTGGGAATTGGAATTGGAGGGGACAACTTTGTCCGTTACCACCATAAAGGAGCCCAGACCCTTAATGTAGGATAC
This sequence comes from Faecousia sp., assembly GCA_045660585.1. Classification (GTDB taxonomy): domain Bacteria; phylum Bacillota; class Clostridia; order Oscillospirales; family Oscillospiraceae; genus JAZOXB01. The sequence continues at coordinate 8,843 of JAZREB010000413.1, forward strand.
ATTGCGGTAGTGGGTAAAGTTGGTGGTAGCGGTGGTCCAAGCCCGGATGTTAGTAACACCGGCATTGGAGACCATGTCGATATTGCCCTTGTGGGCTACATCGGACAGGTTCTGGCTCCAAGTCTGGGCGGTGCCGTCGATCTCGATGGTGTTGTGGGACTTGGTCTTGGAGTTCTGGAAGCTGTAGTGAGCATGGGCGGAGTCGTAGGAGGTCATGCCCGTGTCTGTGAGCAGGGATCTGCCACCGTAGTAGAACAGGAGAGCGTTGGCATCTCGGTGGGCGTGGTTGCCACCGGCCTTGGCGTTCATAAAGATCATGGAATCCGTAGAATCCCAGCCGGTGCGGTCGGCTACGACCTTGATGTTGTCGTATTCACCGTAGGTATCGGGAGCAGATCCTGTGGAGCGGTTTACATAATATTTGAGTTCCTGTACGGTCTGATTGTCGTCCATGGAATTGCCGATGGCCTTGAGGACCAAATTGACGGAGGTCTTGGTGCTGGCGGGGCCGCCCTGTCCCCAGAAGGGAGCGGTGCCGTTGGGCATGGTGCAATCCACCAGATATTTGGCAAGGTTCACCAATTTGTTCTTAAAGGTGGTTGCTACGGCAGAGGTGTCCCCGGTGGTACTCATGGCGGTCAACAGGACGGAGCTCCAGTTGATGACCTCGGAGGGGTAGCCGAAGGTGACCTCGTTATAAGAGCCGTCGGAATAGATCAGAGCATCAACCACCTTGGGCTGACGGGCATTATAGTTGGTGCGCCAAGTGCTTGCTTTGGCAAATTCCGGGAAGAAGCCGAAGCTCTGATAGAACCCTGCCAGATGCCAGAAACCGTGGTTGGTATAGGCAAGGTCGCTGAGAACGCTGTTAGAGGAATTAAAGAGGGTTGCACCGCTGTTGAGATACACTGCCTCGTCATAGACCCAGGCCAGGATCTTCTTGTTCTCGTCGGGGGTCAGCAGACCGCTTGCCAGCAGGTGCTTGTAGATATAAGGGAACTCCATGAGACGGTTGGCAGGTTCGATACTGCGATTGGCAGGTTTGCCTGCACCGGCATCATTAATGAAGTCCAGCATGAGATTCTTTGCGGTAGTCAGGTAGGTCTTGTAGTTAGAGGAGCTTGTCCCTGCGGCAACGGCACTCTGGACAAGGGAGCTGACCTCGTAGAATCGGGTATTGTAGTTGAGCCATTCCGTAGGGGTGCCGGAGGGTTTTGTCCAAGTGAAGCCCCCGGAAACACCGTCCCAGGAGAAATGGGCGTGACCGTTGTTGTTGGTGAGCCAGTTCCAGGTGAGGCCGGATTCTGTCCAGCCGGTGCTGTAGGCGCTGAATACGGTCAAGCGGAGCTTGGTCTCGGAGCTACTCGTGCCGGAGCACTTGGCGTAGACGGAGAGCTTGATATTCGTAACATTGGAGGGAATGGCGGAGGAATCGAATTTCAGATAAATTCGCTTGGAGTTAGTGCTGTAGGGGGTAGTGCCGGATACATCGTGGTGGGCATAGAGGGTGGTGGAGCTACCGTAGTTAGAGGAAGCGTAGGAACCGGCACGGATATAGGTATCTGCGGTAGCCTTCAGGGTCTTGGTGGTACCATCGGACAGGGTAAGGATCAGTTGGGGATACATGGAGCTTGCCTCACGGGAGGGGATCAGGATCTCCCCGGTGGTTTTGGTCAGCATAGACAGGACATAGACCGTGGATTTGTTGGTGCCCATGTTGAACTGATATTCCTTGTAATCCGTGGAGGTGATGTACTGACTGCCCATATAATTTTCCGAGAAAGCGAAGGCATTCTGACTTGCCAAGTACACCATGGCACTGCGGTTGGTAGAGGCGGGGATGGGGTTATAGTTCTTGAACTTTTCTGTGTAGTAGTTCAGGAGCTCCTGTTTTGCCAGAGTATAGTCCCCGGCATTGACCGCAGACTGGACTTTCGGCATTTTGGACAGAGTAAACGCTCCAAAGAAGGAAGAATCGGAGCTGAGTGTGACCCCTCGTGTCTCTGCCCCCAAAGCCGTAGGTACAAATGCCCAAAGCATACATAAAATCAGGAAAATACTAAAAAACCGTTTCATAAAAACGCTCCTTCCGTACCGGAAAATAATGGTTATGTATATCATAATCCATAACCAAGTTTTAATCAAGGATAATTCTCCATAAATTTCAGTTTATAGAGCAGTTTGAAATTTCGATTTCCAAGAAAATGACCATCAGAAACACTGCACCAATTGTAGGGCAAGCTGCCCTCAGCTTGCCGTCCGCGAAGCGACAGACGGTGAAAACTACCGAATTATTAATGGTTGGTAGCTGTATAAATCTGTCTTTTCCGGCACAATTCGTATTACCGTAGCATTTTTTGGTATTGGCGGTTCCTACACCGGCAAGCTGAGGGCAGCTTGCCCTACAGAGAAACTTTTGTCGATTTTATGATACCGTGAGCGAAAAAGATGGTGCCATTACCGCAACATAAACAGCGCGATAAACGGGAATTCGAAGATAGTTTAAGGCTCTGTTGGGGATGGGTTAGATCCGCAACAGAGCCTTTGGATTAGGTTGAACTATTACCCGGCGAAGTAGGATTTCGCGCTATCGGAGTAGGCAAAGAGGGCTTTGCACAGAGTCAGAAGATCCCCGGTCTTATTGTTGCCATAGGTGTCTGCACTGTACAGGAGGGTGCAGGATACAGGGGTTTCGCCCTTGTAGATCTGTACGGTGACAACGGAGCGAAGCTCTGCGGCCAGCAGAGTGTCCAGGGTGAAGGCGTAGTAGCTGAGATTTGCATTATACAGCTCAGCGTTGGTTAGAACCACATTCTTTTCTGCGCCCTTGGTGTCG
>JAZREB010000414.1:0-3951 GCA_045660585.1 Faecousia sp.
TAGGAATGGGAACAAATCTGATGTCCTTCTTCGTAAGCTCTGCGAACCACAGAAGGATAATTCTCCGCGCAGGAGCCCAGCATAAAGAAGGTAGCCTTGGCGCCCCTGGCCTTTAGACCGTCTAATAATCTGTTTGTAACGCCACTGGGGCCATCATCGAATGTGATCGCAATCAGCTTCTTCTGCGCCGGTGCCGCCGTAGTCGTAATCGGCAGGCAGGTCAGCAAGGAGCAAAGGATCAATACCAATGCAATCATTCTGGGTATGTATTTCATTTTCTTCTCCTCCGTTTTCTGTTTCTATCAGAGGTGGGCAGACGGCAATTTCGGGTATACATATCTTATCTTCGCCCATATTATCATCTGCTGTTTCTCTCTGTATTTTTTCTATTTCTGTGGATGTGGGGTATTCTTCCTTTAATTCTCCGTCATCGTTCCACTGTTGGGGTGGGAACTGTGACAAAATGATTTTTTGTGGAATCGCAATATTCTTCTGTGGGATCTTCTTTCGAAGTTCCCCTCTCCGATCCGGGATACCTATGTAAAAACTATTTTCCCCTACCATTGCGTAGAGTCTCTTCACAGCATCCGGAGCCTGAATATTGGCTACTATCTCATAATATAACCCACAGGGTTCCATGGTAAGTTCCCCTACAGGTCGGTTTCTTTCATAAACAGTGTATTGCATAAAAAATCCCTCCCGCACAGTTTATGCGAGAGGGATCAGACATTATGCACGCGGAAGTCCAAAGCTCACCGCAATTGCTTCATCTACACGGTTCATCATACCTTCATCAAGCCTTCCCATATGTTCACGCAAACGGCGTTTGTCGATGGTTCGTATCTGCTCTAAGAGTACCACCGAATCCTTTGTCAGCCCTACATTCTTTCCAATGAGCTCTATATGTGTGGGGAGCTTTGCTTTATTGAGCTGACTGGTAATTGCCGCTGCTATAACCGTAGGAGAATGCTTGTTCCCCGTGTCGTTCTGCACGATCAGGACAGGGCGCGTCCCTCCCTGCTCACTACCGACGACCGGGCTCAGATCCGCGTAGAAAATATCGCCCCTCTTTACACTTGTATCCATTGCTTCACGCGACCTCCTTTGTTGCCACCATAGGCGGTAACAATATTTTCCCACGCAGAAGCAAGATTTATTCATTTCTTTCTTAAGGAAGTTCCGTTCTATTTTATGCAGGGTCAGACAATATATTGCAGGATCTCCGTTTCATTTTCGCCATCGAGATAAATTCTGGGGATCCGCTTATTGATGCTGCACAGCAATTCATATGGCACAGTACGGAGTCTGTTTGTCATATCATCAACATCAATCCGATCATCCCCGTCTGTACCGAAAATGGTAACTACGTCCCCTACCTTGGCATCCGGCACACGGGAGATATCCACCATGCACATATCCATACAGATCCGTCCGATCTGGGGAACACGCTTGCCGTGGAGGAGGAAGGAAATATTCCCGGAGAAGCTACGACTGAGTCCGTCGGCATACCCAAGGCCAACAACAGCAATCTTAGTAGGATCCATTGTGGTATAAGTTCTGCCATAGCTGATAGTGATCAGGGGATCAAAGTCTCTGATCTGGAAAATGGTAGACCGAAGCTGCATGACAGGCTTTAAATTGATCATGCCCCTAAGATCGGAGCAAGGCAGTACTCCATAGGTTGCCAAGCCGGGACGCACCATATCCAGAGCGTATTCCGGGAACTGGATGGTAGCGCCGGAGTTACAGCAATGACGGATCTGGGGTTCGATCCCCACTCCCTTTAAGGTGGTCAACATAGACATAAAACGCTCAAACTGTGTGCGCGTAAAGTTTTCATCTGCGCCATCAATAGAATCCGCTACAGGGAAATGCGTAAAAATACCCTCGATAATCAGACGATCCATTTGAGAGATTTCTTTCAGTTCATCAACAGTTTTTTCGCAGTTATAGGCAAAAAAACCCAGTCGGGACATACCCGTATCTAATTTAAGATGGATCCGAAGGCGTCGGGACCCACCCTTCAGTTTTTCGTTAAGTTGACGGGCATACTCTAAACTGTGGATCTCCTGTCTGAGGCCAAGGCGTGCAAGCTGTTCTGCATACATGGGTGGAGTATATCCCAGGATCAGAATGGGACTACGAATGCCACCCTGACGAAGCTGAACGGCTTCTTCGATATTGGAGACGGCTAAATACTCCGCTCCAAGTTCTGTCAAATAACGGCTGACAGGTACAGCTCCATGACCGTATGCATCCGCTTTCACCACTCCTAAGAAACGGCAATCGGAAGGTAAACGGGATCGGATCTGCTTATAGTTATGTTGCAGATTATCCAAGGAGATATCTGCCCAAGTTCTCTTTAAGTATTCCATATGTAACTCCCCTCAGTTAACGGAACGCAAAGTCCGAAATCTTGAGATTGATGATCCTGTTTCCATTATAGCATAGTTCCGCAGAAATTGGTATATCCTTTTCAAAATATGTGTCTATTAACAGTACTTTTTCTCGAATTTTTTTCTCGAACGTAACGCGATATACCTCATGGGAAATTCCGGCCGAAAGCATATACTCTCTCAGCCAACAGTCTACAACGATAGCAGGTGCGGAAACGGGAGATAGACGGTCATAGGCCATGAGGGGAAAGGCAAGCTGTAAACCGTCATAGGTTACAGTTCCTTCCTCCCCTTCCATAACCCCTGTAATATCCGCAATAGTTTCCGGGGCTACAACACAGAAAGAGATTTTTCCTTCTCCGTCTGCTTGGCAATCAAGGGTAAAATTTTGAACCTCTTGCCCGTAATCCGCCACAATTTCTGCCCGAAAGGTACATCCTCCTGCAGATACAAGACGACTTCGGAAATCAATGCCACGAGACAAGAGACTCTCCTGTTTCGTACACCCGGTTAACAGTACAATGAACAGACACAGAGAAAAGATACGCCGCACATTTTCACATCCCTACGGTAATAGTCGTGGCAGTATCTCGATCAGATCTGTCGGTAGCATACCCATTTGCCCAAGCTCTTGGGCACAAAGGTCCCCGGCAGCTCCATGGAGCCAAGCTCCCACAGCAGTGGCCTTCGTTGGGGAAAGTCCCTGTCCCAAGAGAGCCAGAATGATCCCTGCAAGAGCATCTCCACTTCCACCTGTGGCCATTCCGGGATTACCTGTGGTGTTTTTATAACAACCCTCTCCGCAAATCAATGTTTCGTGACCCTTTAGCAGGAGCGTCACACCCAGATCCTTAGACAGTTGCTTCACTCCATCTAAACGGGATGTTAAATCTCCCCCTATACGGAGATACTCTCCATCATGAGGAGTCAGAATCACAGGACATACTGCATCACGCAGAATATCTATATGCCCGGATAGTACATTTATGCCATCAGCATCCAGAATCACAGGACATGTAGCATTCTTTAAAACTGCCTCCACAATCAATCGGATATCTTCCCCCTGTCCCAAACCACAGCCAATCAGGCAGGCATCCATTTTAGAGAGCCTGTCAAGGATCAAAGGGATACTTTCTTTACTAAGCTGTCCCTTTTTATCAGGCAAGGGAAATACCATAGGCTCTATCAAATTTCCTGCCACAATAGGATATACACAGCGAGGCACCCCCACAAAGATCAGTCCGGCTCCTGTACGCGCCGCAGCTCTTGCCGCAAGAACAGGAGCACCTGTATATCCTTCTGCCCCACAGATAAGAAGCACCCTGCCATAATCTCCCTTATGGCTGTTGGGTCTTCTTTGGGGGAATTCTCTCATAGCTTTATTACGGTCATATGTTAACAGAGGAATCTTTACAGTTTTCATAAGAATCACCCAATTGATCGAATTATAAATATTGCCTCTCCGAGATCTCTATGCATCACGGAGAGGCAATTCTATTATGTAAAATTACTTGCTCAGATACTCGTCAATTGCCTTAGCTGCAGTCTTACCTGC
>JAZREB010000415.1:0-3741 GCA_045660585.1 Faecousia sp.
AATGCAATCCGTAACATCTTCCCTACGAACATTGAACATATGGAGCATATTCACAAGCTCTACTCCATATTGGTCCGAGGTACGTAAACGATCTGTTGCGATCCTTGCCTTGTAGATGATCTCATCATTTTGGATCAAACCAATTACAATATTGGTATTACCGATATCAATTGCCAGAAGCATAGTATTATCTCCTATTCAAGTATTTATAAAGAGCACTTCCAACCGCTCCGACAACCAAACAACATGCGATCATCTCAACGACAGCATTGATTCCTACAAAGCTACAGATCCATAAGATAACATTTTTACCATTGATCAGACCCTGAATGTACTCACTCCTGCCAAAGAGCAAAACAAGAGCAGCCATGAACAAAACAGTGTTCAGACATGCCGCAGAAAATCCCGTTGTAAAGCATGCAACTACAGATTTTCCGGTTTTATTGATCCATTTGAAAATATAACCGGAAAGAAGTCCGGCAAGTAGCCGGGGAACAAAACGCTGAATAAAGGTCAGTACAGGGCCAAGGGGCTTAATGCTGAAGGTTGCAACACCCATGGCACTTACACCACCGATCCCCAAACACTGAAGGAAACTGGTAATACCGAAAACACATCCCAAAATCATCCCCTCTACAGGCCCTAAAGCAATCGCCGCAATTGCTACCGGGATCATATTAAAGGAGATTGCCAAGGGGCCGATGTTCATATAGCCCAATGGCGTAAAGGACATCAAGAGTAAGACCGCAGATAGCATAGCTATGGTTACGATCCTACGGGTGTCAAACCTGTTTTTTGTCATATGAATTACCTCCTGCTGCCGTTCCCCCTATGAGGATACAGTGCAAATTTGGGCTTACGCCCTGTTTATTATACACATTTTTTCTTAAGTTAGCAACAACAAATTCTTTACACTACGAGAAAAATGCTGTATAATAACACAAACAGAACAAGGAGGGATTTCTATGCTGAAAAACAAAACCATCCTATTAGGTGTTACAGGGGGCATTGCCGCCTATAAATCCGCCGCCCTGGCCTCTGCTCTGGTAAAGCTTCATGCTAACGTAGAGGTCGTAATGACCCAAAATGCCACACAATTTATTGCCCCTCTTACCTTTGAACAGCTTACCGGTCGACGGGTCATGGTGGATACTTTCGATCGCAATTTTCAGCATCAGGTTGAGCACATTTCCCTTGCTGAGAGAACAGATCTCATGATTATCGCTCCTGCAACGGCTAATATTTGTGCCAAGCTAGCCCACGGACTTGCTGACGACATGCTTACCACAACAGCCCTCGCCTGCAAATGTCCCAAACTCATCGCCCCTGCAATGAACACTAACATGTACGAAAATCCCGTAACGCAGGATAACCTTGACATTCTGCGACACTACGACTGGAAGGTAATTGAACCCGATTCCGGTCGATTGGCATGTGGATCTGTCGGAAAGGGAAAAATGCCGGAGCCCGAGACCCTTGTAGAACATATTTTGCTCCACATCACAATGCCAAAGGACTTAGTGGGTATGAACATCCTGATTACCGCAGGCCCCACTCGGGAGGCTCTGGATCCTGTCAGATACCTGACAAACCATTCCACAGGAAAAATGGGTTATGCGCTGGCTAAAGTTGCGGCTCGTCGAGGTGCAGAGGTAACCCTTGTCAGTGGCCCCGTTACCCTCTCAACGCCCCTTGGGGTTAACAGAGTCAATGTCTCTTCTGCCGAAGAGATGTTCCGGGCTGTAAAGGAGCATTCCCCTCATGCAAACATGATCATTATGGCTGCGGCTATTGCCGACTATACTCCCACAGAATACGCTGAAAACAAGATGAAGAAAAAAGACGGAGATCTTTCTATTCCCCTATGCCGTACCCGGGATATCCTAAAGTGGCTTGGTGAGAACCGCAGAACCAACCAGCTATTATGCGGTTTCTCCATGGAAACAGAGAATCTGATTGAAAACAGCAAGGCAAAGCTCCAAAAGAAAAACATTGATATGATCTGCGCCAATAACTTAAACGTACCCGGAGCCGGATTTGGCGTAGATACCAACGTCATTTCTGTCATTACAAAAACAGATATCATACATTTACCCCTGCAATCCAAGGATTCTGTGGCAAACGAGATCCTAAATACCGCATTTTCCATTTATTCCCAATCTATCCAATAATAAAAAATCCGTTCGCACATAATTACTGCGAACGGATTTTTTGATTTATCATGAGTTAATAGCTGTTATTGTGCTTTAGCCGTTATATTTCAGTTAGAATCTGCTCCACAAACCTCGCCGATTTCCTCTCGATAAGGCTCGCCGGTCTCCATAAAAGAGATAATATGACGATTGCAAGCTGCCGGCTGATCAGTAATACAGATATGGCCTGCATTGGGAATGACAATCATATTCTTCACACGTTTGCGCTCTTTTTTCAACATGAGTGAGAAAAAGTAGTCCAGTTCTCCAACCATGTACAAGCCTTTGTTTTCCGTTCCCATGGTACTTGCAAAGGTTTTCTGAATATTCTTAAACCTGCTCAAGAGCTTACAATAAGCAATAAACTCTTTATTCGTCAGACGTTTGGCCGTAGATAAAAATACCTCACGACCGTACTTAGAGATCTTATAGGGCATAACAACAAGAGTAACCAGTTTAAGTACAACAGTTAGGGGGGCAATGGGCAACAGACAACGAACAATATTGATCGCCGAACGCAGAACAAAATTAAAATTACCAATAGGCCCTGCCATAATGTACTTATCTACACGCTCGGGGTAGTTAAGTATGATGTATTTGACCAACATCGTTCCAAAAGATACGCCGGCGAAGATAGCCTTTTGAACGCCCAGATAATCCACAACCTCCATAATTTTATTACACAGGCACTCATAAGAGATTTCCATCTGAGACATCTTATAAGAACTACGACCATGAGAAGGTAGTTCAATGAGTAAAAGATCATAATGGGGTTTCAGATCACGGAGCTGGCTATACCAGTTGGCAAAGCCACCACCTAAGCCGTGCAGCATAACGATAACGGGCTTTTCGTGCGAGATTGTTTTACTCGTAGAAAATATTTTGTATCGCAACATGGAATTTCTTTCTCCTTCTAAGGGGGAATTTTTTATATTTTTATATCAGAGAAGCTCATCGGGAACCGGCTCCGAAGAACCATTTTTCATCTGTTCCCACTCTTCTCGGGTAATGAGAAGCTGACGGGGTTTTGCACCTTCAAAGGGTCCTACGATTCCCTTTTCTTCCATCTCGTCCACAATACGAGCGGCACGAGCATACCCCAGCTTCAAACGTCTCTGGAGCATGGATACAGACGCCTGACCGGTCTCCAGAATGACCTCAACAGCGGCAGGAAGCATTTCATCCGATGCACTTTCGGGAGGTGCAACGCTCACTTCGGCAGAAGAAGACTTATTCCCCTGCTCTGCACGCTTTTCGATCTGTTCCATAACCTCCTGGGAATAATCACTGGTTGTATTGGACTTGATCGCAGTCACAACACGGGATACTTCGTCGTCTGTAATGAAACAGCCCTGTACACGTTGGGGCTTACCCTGTCCATGGGGAGCAAAGAGCATATCGCCCTTACCAACCAGCTTTTCCGCACCTTGAGTATCCAGGATAATCCGGGATTCCATAGCGGATGCAACGGAGAACGCGATTCGGGAGGGAATGTTTGCCTTCATCAGGCCGGTGATCACGTCAGCAGAGGGTCGCTGGGTGGCAATCA
>JAZREB010000416.1:0-2585 GCA_045660585.1 Faecousia sp.
AAAGTCCCGAAGCCGCCCGGTAGTGGGAAGGTTTAGCCAAAGGCAAGGGTGTCCATCGTGAGGTGGAATCTGAAGAAAGCCGGATTTTAGGAGTTAGAAGGTCTCCTAATGGGCAAAACTCTGGCCTGACGAACAGAAATCACATATAAGGCTATGCAAAGGGGCAAGTTTGCTAAACAAAACAAAGCCCGATAGCTACACGGACTTTGCATGGTAAATGTGGCAGGTAAAGAGGGAAAGAATGTGTGAGTACCCGGGGAGGTCTCGCAGACACAGAGGGGAAAAAAAACCTGTGCAGTAACAACGAACTGCGAGAAGTCAGCAGAGCTCATAGTACCGAGGGAGGAAAAAAAGCACTCGGGAAGGACTGAACAATCGTAAGTCCTAAGTAAAGCGAAAGAAGGAGGTCAACATGATGAAAGCAGAATATCTGGAACAGCAGAGCTTCCTGCAAAGAGATAGTGCGGAACACGAAGGGTATGCAGAAGTGCGGAGTGTTGGCGATCGGGAAACGGAAGAACAGGGCGGTGCAAGCCTACTTGAAAAGATTTTGAGCAGAGACAATCTGAACAAAGCCTACAAGCAGGTAAAGGCAAACAAGGGAGCACCGGGAATCGATGGGATGACCGTAGACGAGGCACTTCCTTGGTTGAGAGAACACAGGGAGGAACTTCTGGAAAGTATACGGCATGGAAAGTATAAACCACAGCCGGTACGAAGAAAGGAAATCCCCAAACCGGATGGTGGAGTTAGAAAGTTGGGCATCCCAACAGTCATTGACCGAATCATCCAACAGGCAATCGCACAACAACTGGTTCCGATCTACGAACCGTTATTCTCGGAAGATAGCTACGGCTACCGCCCGGGAAGAAGTGCCCAGCAGGCGATCGAGAAGGTGAAGTGGTATGCGGAGCAAGGATACACCAGTGCTGTACTGGTAGATCTATCCAAATACTTCGATACCCTCAACCATGACTTGCTAATGAATCTGATGCGAAAGACCATCCGCGACAAACGGGTCATAGAACTCATAAAGAGATACCTAAAAGCCGGAGTTATGGAGAATGGTCTACTTGTCAAGACCACAGAGGGAAGCCCACAAGGAGGACCCTTGTCACCATTGCTTGCAAACATCTACTTGAATGAGTACGACAAAGAAATGACAGGCAGAGGGGTACCGGTAATCCGATACGCGGATGACATTGTGGTATTGGCAAAGAGCCCAAGAGCTGCACAGAGATTGCTGGAAAGCACACAGCGGTATCTTGAAGGGAAACTGAAACTCAAGATGAATGTAGAAAAGAGCAAAGTGGTCAACGTGTACAGCATCCGAAATTTTAAGTTTCTGGGCTTTGCGTTAGGGAAGGGCAAGAGTGGAATCTACATTCGAGCACACGCAAAGTCCTTGAAGAAAGCCAAAGCCAAACTGAAAGAACTGACTTCCCGCAGTCAGGGCAGAAATGTCCGGGTAGTGATGGAGAGAGCAAAAGTATTCATCCGGGGATGGTTAGGCTACTTCGGGATAGCAAGCATGAAGACTACAATGCACAAATGGGACAAGTGGCTTCGCCGAAGATACAGATGCTACATCTGGAAGCAGTGGAAGAAACCAAGGAAGAGGGCAGAAAGCTTAATGAAATTGGGGATTCCGGAATGGCAAGCATGGGCAGTAAGTAATTGCCGAAAAGCCTACTGGCATATGTCAAGAAACGGTCATGTGCAGAGGGCAATCTCAAAAGAAAGACTCGTACAGGCAGGATACATGAGCATCCTTGACCGGTACGAGTCCTTGCACTTATGCGATTGAACCGCCGTATACCGAACGGTACGTACGGTGGTGTGGGAGGTCGGCTACTCAACTAATGAGTAGCCTCCTACCCGATTTGTAAAAAACAATAGTATTTCATTCCGGATTCAATGAGATATATTTATCACATTTCTCTTGACAAGAAATTTAGCATGTGATATAATTATCACAAAAGAGATAAATATATCACATAACGGAGGTATTTATGAAAAAGAAAGAAAGGCTTATTCCTGTTGGTACAAAAATATTTTGGGGGCAAACGGTTATGGGTATATTGTGGATTGGTGCAGGTTTGACTGGCATGTTTGATAACTTGATTTGCAATATCCTAAAAATACTGTTTCTCATGGCGGCTACTGTTGTGTTGGTCAAGGTTATCAGAATTGGTCGAATTGGAGATGATGGTGACGAAATGGCCGAGTACAACTATACTAAGGCGCAAGCAAAGGCCGGTGGAGCATTATATATGGTGCTATGCATAGCATCAATCGTGTCTGCACTAGGGTTTGGTTTAGTGCAAAATATGGATATTAGTTGGACGAGAATTATCTCTCATATTCTCTTCGTTCTCATGGGTATTTATAATCTGCTGATTGGACGATTCTTCCGGAAACTGGAGGCAGAATAATATGCCTGGATTAACTACGAAAATGTATGAATTCCGAAAAGCTTTGAATATTCAACAGGCGGAGCTTGCTGACCGGGTGGGCGTCCGTAGAGAAACAATAGGAAAACTGGAAAATGGAAAGTATAATCCATCACTAAAATTAGCTATGGA
>JAZREB010000417.1:0-2392 GCA_045660585.1 Faecousia sp.
TAGAGGAATATTTTGAGCTACAAGAGGAATTTCTGCAATTTCAGGGAGAATTACTTCAAAAATGTCACCGGCAGCGGATTTATAGTTCTTTTTTATAGCCTTTCCATTGTCTATATAAGTGAGAGCTCTTAATACCCACGAAGGAGGGATGTTGTGTCGAACCATTGCTTTGAATCCATTGTAGAAGCCTATCAGAAGCAGATGTATTTCGTTGCCCTACACATCCTACATAACCACCACGATGCCGAAGATGCGGTGCGCTGGCCACATATAAGTACACTTTAGGCTCCACCGAAGTTGCCGATGTTACGGATAAGATCCATTTACTAACGGAAGAAGATGACGGAAACATCTATTATGAGATCAAATTCTCCGATGATTTCGTTGATCCGGCTTCTCCCGATACAATCGAATCCTTCTACCTGCCCACAGTAATGGTCAGTGGAGAAAATATAGACAAACCCCAAACCAGTGTATACAAAAGCGGTGTTGGTCGCTATTATCCCTTCGGGTATCAGCCCGAGTATGACCAAATAGCCGACCCGGAGGATTATGAACTGGTACTGGCTGCACCGAATTCCATATCCTACGGTTGGGATCCCTCGGAGTATGTTCATATTGGATTTGATCAGCATGTGACTAAGGTCGTAGCCGACGGAACCCTCAACGGATATCACTTAGTATATGAAAATTCCGACCTTGTTACCTCCAGCCATAAAACTATCGAAATAGACGAGTATAGCATTTTAACCTTCGACGCAGATTTCACCAAAAAAATGGTTGAAATAGATCCCACCTTCTCTTCTACCGATATTTGGAGAAACTGGTTCTGGACGGACGGATCGTATTTGTTCCATCTATCCGGCACAGGACTGACTTTGGAAGAAATGACCGATCTGTTCCGCAGTATCAAAGTCGTAGGCACCGAGTACCCCTATTCTGTAGACGAAGCTCAAGCCGACCTGATCCAGGAAAACTTCCGTCTCCCGGACGCACCCACAAACTGATCGGCAAAGGATAATATCGTAAAACTAAAACCGACGTAAAAGGAAACCCCGTAGATAACACAACACCCCCGTATCATAGCGAAATAGCATGTACATCTGTTCTGTACTATTTCGAGATACGGGGGTATTTTTTCGTTAATGCTTGGTTGTATCAGCGACTATACTTCAACATAAAATTATAATCGCTCTTCCTCGATCCTATGGAGCTTTTTTGTAAGAAGAACGCCTTGAAGGATGAATGCAACAGCTAAAAGCCCACAGACGATGAGCAGGATCACTGTGCTCTTGGGCATTTTTTCCTTTTCTTCCTCCTGTTGCAGTTCCTCTTCGGGAAGAGGCTCTTCCACAATAAGGGTTATGTCCAAGATCTGTGAAAAGGGATTTCCATAGGCATCCTCACAGGTAATGGTCACGGTGCCGGTGTGAGTACCGACGGAATCCAACTTGGGAGTGTAAGTGAGCTTTGCCTGCTTCGTTTCTCCGGGAGCCATGGTGCCGACCAAGACACTTTGGGTATCCAGAACTCCCTCCGCTTCCAGCTTTACCAAGACATTCTGCAATTCACCCTTGCCCATGTTCATCAGGGGCAGGGACATGTTTCCCATTTCTCCGGCAATTGCTGTGGGGAGCTGAACCCCTCCCTGTTCCAGACGAATCGTCTGGGTTACAGGCACCATAAATGTTTCTATCCACTCAGCAGTTTCTCCAAGCACCTTGTAGTGAAATTTGACTTCCAAGGCATGCTGTCGGATAGAAGCATTTCCGCAGACGATCACGGGAATGGTAACCCTTTCGGACTTGCCGGGGAATATCTCATTGACCCGAACACGGTTAGAATCGGACATGAGAATTTCACCGGAACTGTCGGTTACAGTGATTACTCCGTCTGTGATAGACTGCGTAGTGGTGGGATTACTGATGGTCAGATTCAGAGTGCCGGTAGTTCCTATATCCAAGCTTCCTGCCACATCCGGGATAACAGGCTCCATG
The DNA here is from genome assembly GCA_045660585.1 of Faecousia sp. Classification (GTDB taxonomy): domain Bacteria; phylum Bacillota; class Clostridia; order Oscillospirales; family Oscillospiraceae; genus JAZOXB01. The sequence continues at coordinate 1,998 of JAZREB010000417.1, forward strand.
GTTTCGCGACTGCCCTGTCCATCCCGGATGCGGATCACATAGGGTATGGTTTCCGCAATCTCCTTGGCCGTGTCCTTGGTTCCCTTGATCGTCATGGTCACAGGATAATCCCCATTCCGACGATAGCGTTCCAGAGTCAAGGTCAGCTTTACGGGATAGATCCCATCTTTTGGGGAAACCGTTACTGCCTTGGGTTCACCGGAAAGGAGGAATAGATAGGGATCATCCAAAGCGATAGACACTGTGATATCCCCGGTATAACCATCGGCCCGAATAGGTAGATGAATGGTCATGGTGTTGTAGCTGATGATAGGCTCGTAGCCCTGATACCACGAACAGTTCATGTCACCAATGGTCGAATATTGGTCGATCTCAAATTCAGCCGCAAAGGATGT
>JAZREB010000418.1:0-3893 GCA_045660585.1 Faecousia sp.
TACTTCCCGGAGTACGAGTCCCTCAGATTGGACTTCACGAGCTTCGCGATCTACGGGGACAGCTTCACGGTTAACGGCGTTACATTCCCCGTCACAGGAGGCAACGTGACCCTCTACTACACCGTAGACCAGGACAGGAACAACCACATCGCTTCTGAGGGCACGGACGGGGCCCTCATGAAGACATTGCAGCTCAGCAACATACAAGTGACATGGCAGGACGGCACAGTGTCGTTGGCATTCCTCAACGACAGATTCACCGTGGATCTCGGAGAATACTCAGCAGGATCCGAGACAATATCCTTCGCCGGATATTGGTACTTCACAACTACTCTGCACGAACCGTACACCGTAACTGAGAGATCCATCAGCGGAGATTGGAAGACAGTACCGGACATCGGGAGCTCAGCAATGCTTCTGATCTTCTTGGGGATCCTCATCGGCGGAGGCCTCATCGCACATGTCAAACTCGGCCTAAAGTGGCTGGACGGGATCATCGTCATTTGCACGGCGATCTTCGCTTACGCACTATTGGGGTGACACAAAAATGATCACATTGAACGACCTACAGGATCTTCTTGGGATCACATTCTTCGACGGGAACACCCAGGTTGGGGGGATTGTGATCTACGTTATGGCGATGGCCATAATCTTCGTACTCAGCAAGAAGAACCTCACTACAGCGTTAGTCATGGGCATACCGGTAACGCTGATCTTCGCGACCCTGGGCCTTCTGTCGTCCGATGTGATGGTCCTGCTGATCCTAGTAAGCGTGCTCGGATTGGCGTACTCTTCGAGAGCGATCTGGAGGGATTGAGATGGGCGGTGGAGATGCAGGCTGGACATTCAAGATGCTTTACATGTGTCTGGTAATCGCATTCCTTATGCCGTTCATGATGTCCACATTCCTGCCTAACGAGTACGACGTGGACAGCAGCGAATTATTCGACGAATACTATGAGATGACGGGACAGCAGGCCCCTAGCAGGACGGCCATTTGGCCCCTGGTAGGGGTCTACACTCCGGTGATCGAAGGACAGCCCTACCTTACGACCGACGACGGTTGGATGGCAGGATCCATCATCAAGGAGTATGCCCCGTCGCAATTCCAGGCCACTCCGGAGGCCTACACGGTCTACCTGGACGACCATGGCGTGTATCGGTACAAGTACAACTCAGCTGATTACGACGAAGCTACCGGTACGGGACATAGGGGAACATGGCAGTGGAATTCCACAACGAACCAATACGAGAAGAGCAGCACACCCGGAGATCTCTACTCAGCCGTGAGCTTCGACATGCAGCACACTTCCAATATCTTCTTCACGGAGTCTCAGCGCACGATGATGGGAGATAATTTCTACTTCAATTTCAGCGGTTACAGGTATGCTTTTGCCCCGGTCAACAACTACTCGACGTATGATGCTGACGGGAACAGGGTGCCGGTGATCGCTTCTACTACGAGTCTGTCATTGGTCTTCTATCAGTGGTATTCCCAGACGGGAATATCGGGACAGATCATCCTCAGCGGATCTGACGGATCGGTGGCATTCATCAATTCTGCAGCAATTCTATCGGCGTTCAACTCAGTAACCAACTCAGCATCGCTGCCGATGGTCTTCAACGGCGGAATCACAATGGACATCATAATCAAACTCTCCCCTACGTTCCTCAGCACTTACAGCGTGCAGGAAGCGTTTGATCTAGGTTATTGGACGGTCATGGTGACCTCTCAGAGCACGGATGCGAATGCCTACACGAACACGGACAATGCCCTCAATCCCATGAAGGTATTGGATGCAGCGTGGAAGCTCTTTACATTCGACTTCAGCGGTTACGACCTCAGCCCTACCATGGGTCTCCTGGCCTCCATAATGTTCACCTTGATGTTCTATGCAGGGGTTATCTCGATACTCCTCACCTACGAACACCTATGGATCCTAGTCGGCATCATGACTGCCATACAGGGCATTCTGAGTGCCGGCAGTTGGCTCTTGGGGGGTTGATTGAATGAAGAATGAGAAATTCATAGAGAGGATGGCATCGGTGACCGTCCTGGGGGTTATCTTGACGATAGTGACCCTGGCGGTTGCCGTGCCGATCCTCACAGGATTATGGTGATCTATATGAGAGATAGATCTACGAAAATGTTGGCGGTACTGATGGTATCGCTGATGGCCGTGGTAGCCTTGGCTCCATTGGCCGGAGAAGAGACTGATGCTGCAGTAGGGGACGGTGGAGCGTACAGCTACACCCTCACATACCACTCCGATCAGATGGCGAACACTGCAGCGCAGGAGACACAGTTGACCGTTGATGGGATGACACCCATCAGCCACGCATCTGGAACCACAACACTATCGACAATGGCTAACGTCGGATCTTGGGGGTGGAATGCCACAACCGGAATAGGACCGTTCAATTCATTCTATGCTGCATTTGACATGACGGACGGGAACAAATTCGTCTCGATCCTAGATCCAAATGATCTGACCAAAAAGATTGATGGAACTGCCCTAGATGATATGACGAAATACAATATCATGTGGGTCCTTCCGACAGTTTACTGGTCGGTTGACAATAGTGGAAATGTTACACTTACAAATGACCCCACATCCGGAGGAGTAGCCTATGCACATACCATTGATGGGGTTGTCAGACAATATGTTGCATACGGAGTTTATGAAGCATCATCCAAACAGATAAGCGGAACTACTGTCTTGACTTCACAATCGGGAGCATCTCCTGCAAATACATCCGATAGGATCACGTTTAGAACGCAGGCCCATGCCTATACTATGGATTCTTCACTGTCCCCTGCTGGATTGGATTCATATTCTATGCTATGGAATTTTTATCAGTGGGAATTGTATAAATTGGTCTCTTACACAGTAATGGAGGGGTTCAATTCACAGAATATTGTAGGTAATGGCCGCGTAAACGGAGGAACGGTAGGCAATACCGGATCAACGAGTGCATTGGGGCCTTATGCTGGACTTCCAGCAGACATGGGATCTGGAGGTGAAAATGCAACTACCTATGGACGCTCATTTGTTAAATTGTTCATTGAAAACGCATGGGGAAATGTTGGAGAATTTGTAGATGGGATTGTTGTGCATATCGGAAATGGTCTATACATTGATTCTTCATCAACGCCAACTGATTCAATGACCGCTGGAGGGAATGTCGTTTATATCAATGAACCATTGATATACGACGGATTTGGAACAAGTATCTCAACAAATGATAAAACGTGGGGATTTACAACGTCCAAAGGAAATGCAACAACAGATTATCTTATTGGAACTACAGATTGTAATCTGTCCTGGCAAACACAGGTAGGTTCATATTCATCTTTCCTAGTTGGTGGAATGTCATATAATATGCAGGCAACCGCAGCTAATAAGCCAGGTATTTCTTTCTGCAATACCATTAGCGGCGGCATTGATCAAGGTGGTGGGCCGGGAACAGGGGCCCGTATTGCTTTTGTTTATGGGAATGTAGTCGGGTCTGCTTCTGTATCCTTTGATATTTCTGAAGATGGCTATGGAACCCTATCCGATTCATCAACAATCAGCGTTGATCTAGGGTCAGAAATCTCCATAACCGGAACAACCGGCAACGTCCTCACTATAGGAGAGAACAGCATCACCGCTACTCCTGCAGCTGCGACCTCAGACTATACCTACAGTTTCGATGGATGGTTCAACGGATCCACTCAGCTTGAGACCGGGGACACCGTCGATGATGACATGACGATCACTGCCAAATTCAGCAGGGCAGCGATACTGACCGTGACTCTCGATGCAGGATCCGGATCCGTCGGGACCACGACGATCACCGTCATCGAAGGACAGCCCATCGGAGATCTCCCGACACCTACACCCAAGGGA
>JAZREB010000419.1:0-14193 GCA_045660585.1 Faecousia sp.
ATAACGGGTAACGCCCGCCGAAGGCGACTTCAGGAAAAGTGCAACAGAGATATGCCGCCCCACAGCCTACGGCTGTAGGGTAAGGGTGGAAAGGCGAGGTAAGAGCTCACCCATCACATGGGAACATTGTGATGCTGTAAACTCTATCCGGAGCAACACCGTGGTGGAGACATTGGTTGGCCCGACCGTCTCCGGGAGGTGGCTTGAGCATATCGGCAACGGTATGTCGAGATAGATGACTGTCGATTACAGAACCCGGCTTATAGTCCCGATCATAGAAAACAACCCCTTGATTCCTCCGCTACAGGCGCAGGAGTAAGGGGTTGTTTTCTGTTCTTTAGGGCCAGACCAATTGGCCGTATTGATTCACCTTCGGCGTACCGCCGATACTGATAACGGGGATACCGGTATTGGTCGTTGTACCTGAATAGTTTCCCGAGTAACCGTAGTTACTGACGTTGCTTGCAGGCTTATAGCCAACGCCTACATCCAACTCATACCAACGTAAGCCGTCTACGTAGAAGTACAAATGGATCCAACCATACATGCTTGCATGAACTTTAACAACAAGCTCTTCTGCCTCAAAGTCATACGAATAGGATACGGTATATTCCCGTCCCTCCCTGTAGAAATAGGGATCCAAACCGGCAGATTCACACACCGTTCTGGCAGGGAGCTTCAAACGATAGGTGCGAGTCTGCCCCTCCGTCATGTATACATTGCGAGATACGCCGTATTCTTCAAACTTCCATGCATCGGGAACACTGTAATACAGATCAAAAGAAGCTCTGACATGGATCTCCATCCACCGATACCCTGCTACAGAAGCATAGACAGAACATTCTCCGTTATCATAGGTATCCACTGTGAGATAATAGAGGTCTTCGTCATGGCTGTACTCATAACTTACGTTAGCGATATCGTTATGGGGAGAGACCGAGAATGTTGTATATTCCGGAAGCTTCAGAGGGATGGTCTGCTTCTGCCCTTCTACCATAGAAATTTCCATAACACTGCCGTATTCCTCGAATCCGCAGGCCTGAAGGTAGGGCAACTCCTCTTCTTTCTCCAGCGAGAGGGTGGGCACGGCCTTGGCGACAGCCTCTACCGTAGGTTCTGTCACCGGTTCTGTAACAGGCTCTGTGGGAACAGTCTCCTCGACGAGCTCTGTAGGTGCAGGATCTTCTTCGGGAACAGCCGTGGCCTTGGGTCCCGTGGAGAAACAACAAACCAAAATCACTGACAGCAGAGCAAAAATGGCAATACTGCGGGGCAAGTAAACCTTTGCCTTTGCAATGGCGTTAAGGCGGAGTTCTGTGAGAGAGAATGCGAAAGCCGCCTCTGCAAAATGGGTGCTCTGACGAATCTCTGCTTGCACCAGAGTCATGGCATAGTCTTTCTTTTTCCCCAGTTTGCGAATTACGCGAGCATCACAGCGGATCTCCAGATCCTGGGTGGACAGACGGAGCATGATCCAAACCAAGGGATTATACCAGTGGACACAGGTAACCAGGAGCATGAACAGCTTATACCACAGGTCACCGCTACGGACATGGGTCACCTCATGGAGGAGAACCTGATCGTATTCCGGGCTGTTCTTCTTGGGAAAATCATAAGGAAGTAAGATCACAGGGCGGAAAAATCCGTAGACAATGGGAGAGGAAACCTCATCGGATCGTTTCAGACGAATTTTTCCCAGATAGGAAGGCCCCTCCTCCCCAATGGCAAAGCGGTAATGCATCCGGGCGCGGATGTGGATAAAGAGGAAGTACAGCATACATCCCACGCACCCGATGGCCCACACAGCCATTAGGATCCGACCAACATTGACAGAATAATCATTGTGGGAGTCGGAGGCAGTGATCCCCACGGGCTCTGCAGGATCTGCAATCATAGAAGGCTCTATGGAAGAAAGAGACTGTGAAGAGTTCCTATCGGGGACAGTATAGTTTACAGTGGGCAAGAGACGATTATTTTCTTCTGTAAGAGAAATAGAAGCAACAGGCTCAGTCATGATCTGCTCATAGACAGATGCGATTTCAGGATCTTTTTGGGAAAAGAGATTGTAAACACTGACAGAAGAGGAAATCACCGTAGGAATGGCCAACCGCACAGCGGCCAGGAGCCACAAAAGGAGAAATACTGTCCGATGTACCCGGTTATGAAGCACTGCACGCATAAGAATGATCACAAAGATCATCACACTGCCTATTAAGGAAATAGTCAAAAAGTTCTCCAAAACAACACCTTCTCTATAAACAAAATGGTCTCCGATAAAGAAAATGGGGGGCAAAGTGCCCCCTTCTTGGCTCTACTAAGATAGTGTATTTACTATACCACAACATCAGTAGGAATGCAAGCCCTATTTCCCCTATCATTCGACAAAGTACAACAAAGCCCCAAATTGCCGTTTATCGCCCTCTTGGCGCGAAACTGTGAATTACTGTGGTATCATTATGAGCTTTAGCCCGATATGCTGATTTGTGGCAGGGACACGCAGGATCTATTTTCCCTGCTGTGCAAGGGTGCGGATCACGTGGCCGCCCAGCATGAGGCCTGCTACGGAAGGTACCCAGGACAGGGATGCGGGGACGGAGCGTCTGCCGGGAGGGGGTTCTTCTGCGAATTCAGGCTTTTGGGGTAGTTCCTCGCTATAGAGCACCGTGTGGTGGAGGATCCCACGATTGCGGAGTTCCTTCCGCATGATCCTTGCCAGATGACAGCCGGAGGTCTTGGATATATCCGTAATACGGAATTGAGCGGGATCCATTTTGTTCCCTGTACCCATAGCACTAATAATGGGAATATTCCTCTCCCTTGCATTTAAGATCAGGCTCAGCTTGCAGGATACCAGGTCAATGGCATCTACAATATAATCATAAGGACGATCAAAGAATGCCTCTTTGTTCTCCTCATTATACAGCATGGGCAGGGATCGTACCACGCAATCCGGGTTAATATCCCGCACCCGATCTGCCATGACATCGGACTTATACCTCCCCATGGTAGAATGGAGCGCACAGAGCTGGCGGTTAAGATTGCTGATCCCGACGGTATCACTGTCTACCAAGGTCAGCGCACCGACGCCACCCCGTGCCAGAGCCTCGACGGCATAGCTCCCTACCCCACCGATGCCGAATACGATCACATGGGAATTTCTCAGTTTTTCCATAGCCTCTGCTCCCAAGAGCATTTCCTGTCGAATAAAAGCTTCCCGTTCCATAAATTTCCTCCATAAAAAGGGACTGCTGCGCCCATGGTGCAACAGTCCCGATTTTATTGTGAATTAATACTCGCCGGTAGAGGTGAGAGTCAGATCAACGGTGCCGTGCATTGCTGCAGACAGGTCGAAGTTGCAGTTCTCAATAGCGGTAGTGGTGAGATCCTCTGCCCACTTGCTGACCAGAGCGGAGTTTACGCTCAGATTGCGGTAAGTCTCGCTCTCGCCTACGAAGTAGAGGATGTAGGTGCCGTTATCGGTATCGAAGGTCTGGATGTCACCGGTCTGACGGCCTTCCAGTACCCACAGGAGAGCTGCGCTGTCGATGTAGTTCTCCAGGTAGGAGTATGCAACATCATCCAGGTTAGCGGAGGAGTTGCTGCTGTACTCGGTAACCAGGTTGCGGAAGTTCTCTTCGGAGCCGTCCTGTGCCAGGGATGCCAGAGCAGCCTCTACCTTCTCAGCGGCGCTGAGAGTAGTAGTTTCGGCCTCTTCGCCTTCTTCGTGATCGTGACCCTCGTGATCCTCGGTGGTCTCGGTCTCTTCGTCAGCGGCGATGTAGAGCTGCAGCAGGTTGCTGGTCTTGTAGTTTACGTCGTTAGCCAGGAGCTTAACAACATAGTAGGTGTCATTGTCGGCATCCTCGAACATCTGGATGTCGCCGATGTTAGCGGTCTCGAAGAGCCAAGTGCCGGCTTCCTCGGTGGTGTAGCCCTTAGCATTGTCCAGGGTGTAGTCGGCGTAGATGGTTACGGCGCTGTTTTCTGCATCGAAGGATTCCAGCATAGCCTCTGCGGCAGCCTTAGCCTGTTCCTTAGCCTCTGCCTGAGCAGCGGTATCTTCCTCGGTGGATTCCTCTGCTTCCTCGGTGGAGAGGAACTCGGAAGCGCTGACGGTGTATGCCATGAAGGTTACAACGTCGAAATCAGCAGTAGCGGACTCGTACTTGCTGTCGATCTCAGCATCGCTGAACCAGTAGTTGCTTGCATAGTCGGAAGCAATGTAGGAGATACGAACGTGCTGTTCGTAGTTCTTGGTGTTACAGCCGTTGCCGTACTGAGCCTCGATGAAATCATCGGCGGAAATGCCGTAGATCTGGCCGTAGAATTCGACGTTGGTCATCTCGTTGGAGATAGCAGTCTCGATTTCCTCGGATACGGTATAGTTGGCGTCAGCCATAGCAGCCTGGTAAACAGCCCAGGTCTGAGCGGCGGTCTCTCTTGCTACCAGAGCAAAGTAGCCTGCCCAGGTGATGTCATAGGTGCCATCTTCCTGCTTGTAGGGTTCCAGGCAGTCAATGTCCATGCCCAGCATAGACATCATGCTGACGTTCTCGGAGCCAACAGTCTGAACATCGATGGTACGGGTGGTATCGATGCCGATGTAGGAAGCGTAGTTGCCGTAGTTGCTTGCGGTCTGGTTGAAGAAGTAGTTAAACTCGGTGGTGGTGATGTCCTTGTCGCCAACGGTCATGACGGTCTGGTGGCGCTGATAGTAACGGATACCTGCAAGGGTACCGAATACTGCTACCAGGATGACGATGACGCTAACGGCCAGAATCAAACCCTCGTTGATCTTCTTCTTTTCTTTCTTTTGGGGTTGTGCAACAGCCTTAACACTGGCACGTTCTTTTCTTTCTCGGGATGCGCTCATGTTTCTAACCTCACATTCGTGGAATCTACCCCGTTACAGCTCCGGGGCAGGAGTGAAAATCTACCCCAAACAGAATTTAGGGTACAACAGTTGGTATTATACTATTTTTTTCCCAATGTTTCAAGCCCTAATCTTATATTTTTTGTAAATTTTTTAAAAAATAATCCCGGAGACAAAAACGGAACCGAGGCACCCTCTACAGAAGGTGCCTCGGATACATCCGAACTGTTATGTTATACCCCGCAAAGCCGTGTAACCCCAGTTATAACCTGCACTATCTGCAGGTGGGCTGCCTAGCCTCGTCTTACCAGCTTCCAACGTCCACTTACGGTCATAGCCAAAGCGGGAGGCCTGCACGACAACGAAGCCTATTCAACATCCCGATGTTAAAATGTGGGTTTAAAAGGAATTATCACGCACCTCGCAGGGAACTTCATAATAATTAAGTCGTCTAAGTGTTAAGAAATCTCCTTAGACAAAGGGGATTAGTCGTCCATATCGTCGTATTCTTCTTCCTCGTCCTCGAAGACCTGCTCCATGATCAGATCATAGACAGTCTCCAGTTCCTCCTCATCCTCGATAGCTACCAGGATGGGATCGCCGTCCTCCATAACGGATTTCAGGATGCTGACCTCTAACTCCTCTGCCTCGTCAGTGGCATTGGCAGGAGTGAGTGCCAGGTACTCAAAACCGTTGTACTCCACTCTGGAGAGAACCTCCAGTTCGTATTCCACACCGTCCTCGTCGGTGATGCTGATGATCTCGGGTCCGAATTCTTCCATAACAGAACCTCCTTACTTTTCTTGATTCCATTGTACTCTGTCCCATAGAAAAAATCAAGAGGAAATATGCAGGATTTCGGAATTTGAGAATTTTTACCTGTTACGAATCTCCCAACCATAGAATATCCGAAAAAGTTTCTCATTATTCATAATATAGTGTTGACAAGCATGATATAATAGATGAATAGGGAAAATAGGTTTGCTGTATCTTATTGCCTATTTCCACTGCCTGCCCAATACAGGCGGGAGCATATTCACCCTATATCCCCCGAAAGCGAGGTTTTTATTATGGCAAATCACAATCGTACACCTGCCAAACAGCCCCATATCGCATGGCGCATTACCCGAGGCTTCCTACATGTTCTGGGTCATGTCCTGCTGTGGATCATGATCCTGGCGGTAACATTCAGCGCCGTAGCATGTGTTGCAGGTTTTATTTTCTACAATAAATTCTCCGACTACCTGAAAACCGACGTGATCCCCAAGGCAGAGGAATATGCCCAATCTCTCCAGTTGGACAATATTTCCCTTGCCCAGACTTCCATCCTCTATTATCGGGATACAGAGACCGGCACCTATAAGGAACTGCAGCAGCTCTACTCCTCCCAGAACCGTATCTGGGTCAGCTACGAGGATATCCCCACGGATCTCGTCCATGCGGCCATCGCTATCGAAGACCGCCGTTTCCTGGAGCACGACGGCGTAGACTGGCTCCGTACCATGTCTGCTGTGCAGAACTTTGTAGGCGGTGACTCCTCTTTCGGTGCTTCCACCATTACCCAGCAGCTCATTAAGAATCTGTCCAGTGAAGACGACGTTACCGTTAACCGTAAGGTACAGGAGATCTTCCGCGCTCTGGCTGTGGAACAGGAATACACCAAAGAAGAGATCATGGAATGGTATCTCAATACCATCTACCTGGGACAGGGCTGTTACGGCGTCCAGAGTGCCGCCAAGGTCTACTTTGCCAAGGATGTCAGCGAACTGACCACTGCAGAATGCGCCTGCCTCATTGCCATTACCAACAATCCCTCTATGTATGATCCCTATATTGCCCCCAACAGCAACCTGAAGCGTACCCGTATCATTCTGGCGGAGATGTACGACCAGGGTTATATCTCCACCGAGGCTGACTATACCACAGCCAAGACTCAGGAACTGGTTCTCAGAAACGGTCTGTACGACACCGAGACTTATACCTGCTCCCAGTGCGAGTTTGAAGGCGAACGCTCCGATTACGATAAGGAAAACTCCACTTACTACTGCCCCAACTGCGGTGCGGAAAACAACGAGGTCAAGAGCAGTACCGGCTACTCCTACTTTGTAGATACCGTTTACCGTGATGTGGTAGACGATCTGTGTAAGGCCTATGACATCAGCGAGCTTGCGGCTCAGCAGCTCCTGCTCACCAGTGGTTATAAGATCTATACCACCTTGGATCCGAATGTGCAGAATCAGGTGGATAAGGTCTATGAGAATCTGGATAATGTTCCCAATACCGTCAGTATCCAGCAGTTACAGTCTGCCATCGTAGTCATTGACAACGAGTCCCATGATATCGTCGCCATGAGTGGCGGCGTTGGCGAAAAGGAAGGCAGTTTGACTTTCAACCGTGCAGAGAGCCGTCTGCCTACGGGCTCTGCCATTAAGCCCCTTTCCGTCTACGCTCCCGCCTTGGAGGCAGGACTCATTACCCCGGCTACGGTTTACGAGGATTCTTCCCTGTATGACGACAGCGATTGGCCCCAGAACTCCAGCAGAACCTATTCCGGCCTGACCAACGTCTTAGAGGGTGTAAAACAGTCCCTGAACACCATCTCCGTTAAGGTTCTGAAGGATCTGACCTTAGATGCCAGCTACAGCTTCCTGACCCAGAAGATGGGCTTTACCACCTTGGTAGAAAAGACAGAAAGCGGCGGCAAGGAATATACGGATATTGCCTATGCCCCCTTGGGTCTAGGCGAGCTCACCTACGGTATGACCGTCCGTGAAATGACTCAGGCTTATGCCACCTTCCCCAATAACGGTGTCTTCTGCGAGGCCAGAACCTACACCTCCGTCATCGATCCCGAAGGTAACATCATTCTGGATAACACCCAGGAGAGCCACACCGCCATTAGCGAAAAGGCAAACTACTATGTAAACTATATGCTCCAGCAGGTCGTTTCCTCCGGCACCGGCACCCCCGCCGCCATCAGCAACATGCCCTCCTGCGGTAAGACCGGTACCTCCAACAATAACCAGACCCGTTGGTATGCAGGCTATACCCCCTACTACACCGCCGTTGTATGGTGCGGTTACGACGAGATGGAGCAGATCATTCTCTCCGACTCCTACACCAACCCCGCCATTGTTATGTGGAGACAGGTCATGCGCCCCCTCCACGAGAATCTGGAATGGAAGAGCTTCACCAATCCCGGTGGCTTCCAGACCTATGAGCTCTGCGCCGACTGCGGTAAGCTGGCAGAAGAATTCTGCAAAACAGAGGTGCGCGGTGACCGTACCGTAAAGATCCCCCTCCACTGGCAGGATGCTCCCACAGATAAATGCGATTGCCATGTGGAAGTAGAGCTGTGCGAGGCCTCCGGCAAGGTCTGCAACGAATACTGCGCCTTAGCCACAGGGAACACCGTTAAGAAGGTCTCCATGCTCCTCTTTAACAAAGATTGGAAGGTCAAAAAGAACGAAGACTATGTCTACAATCCCGAAAAGTCCGATTCTGTCTGTACCGTCCACAATATCCTCTCTGTTATTATCCCTCCGGATCCCTCTACAGATCCCACTACTCCCCCTGATACGGGAACAACCGTAACTCCGGATTCCCCCAATGTACCCAATCACACCCCGGAGACCACCCCCGGCACTGTCCTGCCGGAGGCGGATCCCGGCATTACCGATACCCGGATCCCTCCCAACCGTTGGTTTGAGGGCTCCATCAAAATAGGAGACTGATTTCTATGTGGAAAGCCGAACATTGGAATGATTACGAAGTCCTTGATACCTCCGACGGAGAAAAGTTAGAACGTTGGGGTAAATATATCCTGGTACGTCCCGATCCCCAGGTCATCTGGAACACCCCAAAAAGAGATCCCCGCTGGCGGAAGTTTGATGCCCGCTATTCTCGCTCCAATACAGGTGGCGGTCAGTGGTCTCAGCATAAACTGCCGCAACGGTGGCAGATCCGCTACAGAGATCTCACCTTTAATGTAAAGCCCATGAACTTTAAGCACACCGGCGTATTCCCGGAGCAGGCCGCTAACTGGGACTTTATCGCAGAGCAGATCAAGAAAGCAGGTAGACCCCTGAAGGTTCTGAACCTCTTTGCCTACACCGGGGGCGCCACTCTGGCCGCCGCGGCGGCAGGGGCCTCCGTCTGCCATGTAGATGCCGCGAAAGGCATGGTAGCATGGGCAAGAGAGAACGCCGCCTCCTCCGGGTTGAGCGAAGCTCCCATCCGCTGGATCATTGACGATTGCGCAAAATTCGTAGAGCGTGAGATCAAGCGTGGCAAGCGCTACGATGCTGTTATTATGGATCCCCCCAGCTACGGCAGAGGCCCCTCCGGGGAGATCTGGAAGCTGGAAAAGGATCTCTTCCCCTTCTTACAGCTTGTCAGCGGTGTTCTATCCGACGATCCCCAATTCTTTATTATCAATTCTTATACCACAGGTCTTGCTCCCTCTGTGCTGACCTGCCTCTTAGACAGCATCGTCACTCCCAAGTACGGCGGGCATACCGAGTCCGACGAGCTGGGTCTGCCTGTTTCCAACGGTCTGGTACTTCCCTGCGGTGCAACAGGTCGCTGGGTCAAGGAGTAAGCTACAGACATGAGTATTGCCATTGAAACCAAGGATCTTACCTTCAGCTACCCTTCCCAGGAGGGACGGATCTCCCTGCCTGTATTCGAGGATCTGGATCTCCGAATTGAAGAGGGCACCTTTGTAGCTGTTCTGGGACATAACGGTTGCGGTAAGTCCACCCTTGCAAAACATTTTAACGCCATCCTCCTGCCGGAGGGTGGCAGTGTCCATGTATTCGGCCATGATACCGCAGAGGAATCCCTCCTCATGGAGATACGGAAAACCGTAGGCATGGTATTCCAGAATCCCGACAACCAGATGGTTGCCAACGTGGTAGAAGAAGACGTGGCCTTTGCCCCGGAAAATTTAGGGATCCCCTCCCCGGAGATCCGGGAGCGCGTAGACAGAGCTCTGAAGGCTGTGGGTATGTATGACTACCGCCGTCACGCCCCTCACCTCCTCTCCGGCGGACAGAAGCAACGTGTTGCCATTGCAGGGATCATTGCCATGGAGCCCCGTTGTATCGTCTTGGATGAGCCCACCGCCATGCTGGATCCCCACGGACGGCAGGAGGTCATGGAGACTATTCAACGTCTTAACAAGGAGCAGGGCATTACGGTGATCCTTATTACCCATCATATGACCGAGGCCATCTGCGCCCGGAGAGTCATCGTAATGAGTCACGGGAAGATCCTGACAGACGGCACCCCGAAAGAGGTCTTTGTTCAGGTAGAAAAGCTGAAGGAAGCAGGACTCACCGTCCCTGCCACCACAGAGCTCATGTACGAGCTCAACAAAAAGGGCTATGATCTCCCCTTAGATGCCCTGTCTATCGAAGAATGTGCCCGGGCCATTGCCGCATGGGCGGGAAACACACCCGCGGTGTAAAAGAATAAATAATAGTGAATATGTGCCCAAGACAGGATGTCTGTCCCCTGTCTCGTTGCACAGCTTGAGTATTACCTATCGGAAGGAATTTTCTTATACCAATGATAGAAGTGAAAAACCTGACCCACACCTACAGTATCGGCACACCTTTTGAGCATACGGCTGTGAAGGATATGAGTTTTACTGTAAAAGAGGGAGAATTTTTAGGGATCATCGGTCATACGGGATCCGGAAAATCCACCCTCATGCAACATCTCAACGGTCTGTTAAAGCCCTCTCACGGGGATATTCTCCTGAATGGCGAGAGTATCTGGAAGGACAAAAAGACCACCCGTGCCGCCCGTTTCCGTGTGGGACTGGTGTTCCAGTATCCGGAGTACCAGTTGTTTGAAGAAACCGTATATAAGGACATCGCCTTCGGCCCCAAGAACATGGGTCTGAAAGACGATGAGATCCGTCGCAGGGTACTCCGTGCCGCCTCTTTTGTAGGGCTGTCGGAGGAAACCTTGAATAAATCCCCCTTTGAGCTCTCCGGCGGTCAGAAACGCCGTGTAGCCATCGCAGGGGTCATTGCCATGGAGCCGGAGGTCATTATCTTCGACGAGCCCACTGCGGGATTGGATCCTGCGGGCTGCTCCTCAATTTTGAAAAATATTCAGGACTACCGCCAAGCTACAGGGGCTACGGTTTTAATGGTCAGCCATTCTATGGATGATGTGGCTCTCCTTGCAGACCGCCTGCTGGTTCTGAACAAGGGACAGGTAGAAATGCTGGACACCCCCGCAGCCGTCTTTGCCCATGCCCGTCGGCTGGAAGAGATCGGTCTGACCGTCCCCTATGTGACGAGTCTGTTCCTCCGCTTAAAGGAACTGGGACTCCCTGTAGATCCTGCTACCTATACCATGGAGGACGCCTTTCAGCAGCTCCTTTCTCTGAAGGGAGGGGTGTAAAACGTGCTAAAGGATATTACCCTGGGTCAATTTTTCCCCGGTAACAGCTTTGTCCACCGTCTGGATCCCCGTACCAAGCTGTCTCTGGTGCTTGTGTATATCGTTGCGCTGTTCCTGTGCGAGAGCTACTTTTCCTACGGCGTGGCACTCCTGTTCCTGATTACCGCCATCGCCCTTTCCCGTATCCGTCTGAAGGCTCTCTTTAAGGGCATGAAGGCCCTTGTCTTCATTATTATATTTACTGCCGCCATCAACATGTTCTACACCCCCGGTGAGACTCTGGTAAAATTCTGGATCTTCACCATTACCAAGGAGGGTGTCCGCAATGCAGGGTTCCTGGTTCTGCGGATCATCATGCTCATTAGTGGCACCTTCTTGCTAACCTATACCACCTCTCCTATCGACCTGACAGATGGCCTGGAGAGGATCCTCAATCCCCTGAAAAAAATCCGCTTCCCTGTCCATGAGCTGGCTATGATGATGAGCATTGCCCTGCGATTCATCCCCACCCTCATTGAGGAAACGGACAAGATCATGTCCGCCCAAAAGGCTCGTGGCGCGGATTTTGAAACAGGAAACATTTTCCGCCGTGCCAAGGCTCTGATCCCTATTCTGATTCCCCTGTTTATCAGCGCCTTCCGCCGTGCAGAAGAGCTGGCTACAGCTATGGAAAGCCGTTGCTACCAAGGCGGTGACGGCCGTACCAAGATGAAACAGCTCCGCTATCATTCCATCGATGCCATTGCCTGGATCGGCTCCCTGTGTACTCTTGCAGGGATCATTGTTCTGCGGCATTTTGGTCTGTGATCCGATTTTTACAAATAGAACCATAGTATGAAAGGGTCCTGCTTATGCGGAATATCATTCTCTTTCTAAAATATGACGGCTCTGCCTACCACGGTTGGCAGGTACAGAAAAATGCCGTCACCGTAGCCCAGACCTTAGAAGAAGCCACCGCCCGTGTGGTTGGCCATAAAGTTCATATCACCGGCTGTGGCAGAACCGATGCCGGAGTGCACGCTCGGGTCTATGTGGCAAATTTCCGCACAGAGTCCCGGATCCCCACAGATCGGATCCCCTACGCCCTCAACACCCACCTCCCCGGAGATATCGTGGTGTTTGATGCACGGGAGACTCACGAGAATTTTAACGCCATCGGCTCCTGTGTCCGTAAGGAATATACCTATCAGATCTATAATTCCCATATTCGGGATCCCTTCTATGTAAATCGTGCCTGGTTCTACCCCAAGCATTTGGATGAAACCATTATGCAGGAAGCGGCCTCCGCCTTTGTGGGAACCCATGATTTTGCCGCTGTTCGCTCCGTAGGTACGGATGTAAAATCCACCGTTCGTACCGTCCACCATTTCGAGATCGAACGGCAAGGAAACCTGATCCTGTGTCGGGTCTGCGCCAACGGCTTCCTTTACAATATGGCACGAGCCATGACAGGCACCGTGGTCTACGCCGCCGAAGGAAAGATCGACCCCAAGGAGATCGGTGCCATCTTAGACAGTGGTAACCGCACCGCCGCAGGACCCACGGTTCCCCCCGGTGGTCTGTACATGACCCAACTGTGGTATGATGACGGAATTGAGAAATTTCATGTGAAATAACGCTCATTTTCGTCCACTTTCGCTCATGTTATCTTTTTAGCGTAACTTTTCCCTTATTTCTCCGTCTATAAGGTTATAGGAGGTAATGTATGAAACCCACACTTTGCAGCCGTTGCAAGAAGAATCTTGCAGTAGTCTTTATCACCAAATTAGAAAACAACACCTCTGTCAGCGAGGGTCTGTGCCTTAAGTGCGCCCGTGAGATGAAACTGCCTCAGGTAGACCAAATCGTAAGCCAGATGGGTCTGTCCGACGAGGATCTGGACACCATCAACGAGGAAATGAGCGCTCTCTTCCAGCCCGGTGAGGACGTTGCAGACAGCGAGCCCACCGACGAGGAAGAAGATGATATCGGCAGTCGTACTGCCACCTTCCCCGGCATGAGCCGTCTCTTCGGCAATCTGGGCAATCCTCCCGTTCCCAAGGAGCCTGAAAAGCCCAATGATAAGAAGGATCCCCCCTCAGACAAGGGCAAAAAGAAGAAAAACAGAAAATTCCTGGAAACCTACTGCCTGAACCTGACCCGTAAGGCACAGGAGAAGGGTCTGGATAAGCTCATCGGTCGTGAAGTCGAGATCGAGCGTGTGGTACAGATCCTGAACCGCCGTCAGAAGAACAATCCCTGCCTCATCGGTGAGCCCGGTGTCGGTAAGACCGCCATTGCAGAGGGTCTTGCCCAGCGGATCGTCGCAGGCGACGTTCCCTACAAGCTCCGTGAGAAGGAGGTCTATCTCTTAGACCTGACTGCTCTGGTAGCAGGTACCCAGTTCCGTGGCCAGTTTGAGAGCCGTATGAAGTCCCTCATCACCGAGATCAAGGAATGTGGCAACATCATCCTGGTCATTGACGAGGTACACTCCTTAGTGGGTGCCGGTGATTCCGAAGGCTCCATGAGCGCCGCCAACATCTTAAAGCCTGCCCTCTCCCGTGGAGAGATCCAGGTCATCGGCGCAACCACCTTTGCCGAGTACCGCAAGTACATCGAGAAGGACTCCGCCTTAGAGCGCCGTTTCCAGCCCGTCACCGTATTGGAGCCCTCCATTGAGGAAGCCACCGCCATTATCCGCGGCATTGCCCATTATTCCGAGACTTACCACTCTGTGCGTATTTCCCCGGAGATCGCACGACAGGCCGTAGCTCCCACCGAACGGTACATTACAGACCGTTTCCTCCCCGATAAGGCCATCGACCTCTTAGACGAGGCCTGCTCCGACCTGAACTTAAAGAGCAAGGAGCTGTCCAAGCTGGCAGAAAAGCGGAAGGAAAAGGACGACTACGAACTGG
>JAZREB010000420.1:0-4100 GCA_045660585.1 Faecousia sp.
TCAGAGCCTTGTCCCAGCCCTTGAAGGTATAGTGATTCGTAGAATCATAGGCCTTGGTAGGTGTGGTGCCAGTATAAACTGCATTTTCTCCCTTGTTGACGATCTGGGTAGCAAGAGTACTCCCGGCTCCGTCTACAAAGCGAACGGTATAGGCTGCAGTAGGGAGTTCCTCGTAGGGCCCTGCATAGACATAGTCCAGTGTCAGTTCTCCTGTCAGATCCGTAGCGGCATCGAAACCGGACAGATAGATCACCACACGGTTGACTTCATCTAATTTCCGCACTCTTTCAGCAAGATTTCCGGTTGCAATGATATATTCTCCTTTTTGGACAGTCTCGACATCGAATACAACAGATGATCCTGCTACATAGCTGTTATCGGTGCTGTAGTAGAAGTACATACCCACCTTACAGGTTGTTCCTGTAAAGCCTTTTGCTTTGAAACGGATCTGGAAATAGTCTGCATATTCCGGATCGTAATTCAAATCCAGATTCACAGAGTCTGCATAAATAGAGGTAAATCCTGTTACCCCGGGCTTTACTGTCAGAGAGCCGGTGGCAGAATCTATGGTAGCCGAACCTTCCTTATAGCTCTGGGTTCTTCCTCTCCATGCAGAAATAAGGTCAAAGTTGTTAAAGCCGTACACATAATTGTTATACCGCGTCTTTGGCTCGCTTCCGTTGTCGAAGGTGAAATACAGTGTTTTGGAGAGCTTCGCTACACTCTCTGTATAGGTATGGGAGCTATCATTCTTGCAGGTAAAGGTCATGACACCTTCGGTTGTCAAGGTAGGCACTGTGGTTACTGTGCCGGTATATTTATGTCCCAGCTTTGGTGTGGTGGCGGTGAAACTGAAGGAACCATAGTTAGTGGTATTCCATTTATAGGTATCTGTGCCGGCGGCGGTGCAGGTTGCGGCTTTGGTCACAGTTTTGGTATAATCGGTGTCGTTCAGCTTGGGGAGCGTTACTGTGGTGGTGCCGGAACAACGGGAACATGTTCCCGTCAAGACACCGGTTGCGGAAGTGGTAGGCTTGGTGGTTGCGGCATAGGTATATTTGTGACCCAAGGGGCTAGTGCTGGTATTGACGGTAAAAGTTCCGTAATCTGTTACGTTCCAAGTATACTTATCGGTGCCGTTTGCGGTGCAGGTAGCTGCAACGGAAACGGTTTTGGTATAATCCGTGGTGTTGAGCTTGGGCATAGTCACCGTTGTCGTGCCGGAGCAACCGGTGCATGTGCCGGCAAGGACACCGGTAGATGCGGTAGTGGGGGACTTGGTAATCTGGTATTTATAGCTGTGACCTGTTGCTTTGGTATAGGTGTCCACATAGCTGTAGCTACAGGTTCTGCAGGTATGGGTGGTATAGCCTTGGGCAGTACAGGTTGCTTTGGTGACCTTGTGGTTGAGGACATGCTTCATAGGCAGACCTTCTTCCGGTCCTACATAGATATAGTCGATCTCAACTTTGGCATCGGAAGAATTGCCTTTAATATGCCAGAATCGCATACCGAAAGTAGTGATCTTACTTGCGCTCTTAAACTGTTCGGAAACAGGGATGGTCACAATGGTATGGGTGCCATTGTTCAGGGTATAATTCCCAATCATAGTGTAGTCACCACGGGCGGTTGTGCCATCTGTAGTAGCATAGTCATAAACAACAACCACCTGAGGATTGGAACCTGTTGCCAGAGTACAATCTTGGAGTTTGAAAGCAATCTGAACGAATTCTGCATTCTTGGGGCTATAATTTAGAGGATGCTGGGAAGAAGCAGTCGCACCGGGATAGGTGCCATAGGTTTTGGTGGTAGTGAGCCAGGGACCATATTTGCCGTTGGTGTTGTTATACGCCAAACCCTGTGCGACCTTTACAGACAAGATGCCTGTAGAATTGTTGATGGAATAGTCGGAATAGACAGAACTACTGGTAGTGGAAGTCTCCTTCGTTGCCCAATAACCGTTGGAAGCTTTATCGAATTGGTAGCTACCATAGGCACTTTTTCCATAACGACTCTGGTCTTTGTCCGTGTTGGAATAGTCAAAGAACAGTCCTTGATCCTGAGGTCTGACCGTAGAGGCACCTACATAAATATAGTCAATATCTACTGAGCCGTTCTTAATGTTATTAAAGGTAAGCTGAATAGAATCTACAGTGGCTAAACTGCAAACGCCGCTTTTAGTCAGGGGAATCCTAAGGGTAATATAGCCACTGTTTGCTTGAGAGAGGGTGTAGGTCGCTTTGTTAGAGGCGGTCTTTCCTGCGGATCTGTTGAGAGCGGTCAGGGTGACAGAAGGCTTTGTCCCTGTGTCGATTTGGGCAGAACTTGTCAGTCGGAAACGTACTACAGCCTCTGTTGCAGAGCCGGGGGCAAAATTCAGACCGTAGGCGTTATTCGGATCGGATCCGCTCTTGGTATCCGTGAAAATATAGGGATTTCCTGTTGCTGTTGCTTTAAAAGATAGGGTGCCGGCGGATTTGTTGATGGCAAGATCTGTTGCAAGATTTGCATCGGTTCTCCAATAGGCTCCGTGATAATCAAAAGCGTTGAAGCGGTATGCCCCCTGCTTGTAGTGGGCACGGGACTCTGTACTGTCCGTAAAGTCGAACATGAGATTTGTACTCAGCTTGATATCCGCAACAATAAAGGGATGGTCGGAAATAGCATAGGTTCCGTTTGCTTCGTAACAAACCGTGTGGTAAGAGAAGCTGCCGTTGACAGTGGCTGTAATGTGGTCGATCTTATTCAAGTGATCTCCACGGGTAGTAGCACCGGGACGGCTGTCTACAGAATTGGAGTTGTAGAGGAACTTGCGATATTCCTGGCTGTCATCGTTACAGTTAAAGTCTCCGGTACAGATGACTGTATCTCCATAAATATGGCGCAGTTCATTAACCTTTTCTGCTAATTGTTCTGCCTGAGCAAGACGTTCGTTACCCTTATCGGAGCCGGGAGTCCAGTGGGTGCTTATGAGAACAAACTGTTTTCCCGTGCTGTTTACTGTAAAGACACCCCAAACGATACACTGACCGTTACTGCGCTGGGTATAAGCTTCTAC
This sequence comes from Faecousia sp., assembly GCA_045660585.1. Classification (GTDB taxonomy): domain Bacteria; phylum Bacillota; class Clostridia; order Oscillospirales; family Oscillospiraceae; genus JAZOXB01. The sequence continues at coordinate 3,059 of JAZREB010000420.1, forward strand.
ACCGCTGGTGTACAGGGTCAGAAGATCCTTACGATAGAGGATACAGTTTAGAGCCAGACCTTTATAGGGAACAAAATTGTAGTAAGAATATCCTGCGGCATCCGGCTCCGTGAGCCAGGCCCACTTGTTCTGATCCAACAGTTCAAAGGCTGTATACCAGCCAGGGCTGGTTTCCTGCGTACCTACTGCAATAGGATTGTTTTCTTCCAGCATTTGATTCAGCTTGAGGACCCGGGTCTCTGTTGCCTCAGGAGCGGTGCCTCCCGACCAACTGGGGAATTCTGCCAGAACGTTGGCACTCATAATACGGATGTCGGAAGCAGTCGTATCCTGTGTGGCTGCCTTTGCATCCGGTCTTGCAATAGGCATCATCGTTAAGAGCAAGACTGTAAATAATAAAATAGGGATCCATTTTTTCATCTTATTCAAACCTTTCGTCATTCTGATACAATCGGATTTTAAATATTATTTGATGGGAATCTCCGAGTCGGGTGGATTACGTAAAATAAGCTTTCGCACTATCGGCATAGGCGAATAAGGCCTTGCACAGATCCATAAGCGCACCGGTTTTGTTGTTGCCGTAGGTGTCTGCGCTGTACTGCAAGGTGCAGGATACAGGGGTTTCGCCATGGTAGATCTGTACGGTGACCACAGAGCGGAGCTCTGCGGCAAGGAGAGTGTCCAGAGTGAAGGCGTAGTAGCTGAGATTTGCATTATACAGCTCAGCGTTGGTAAGAACCACATTCTTTTCTGCGCCCTTGGTATCGGTGTAGGTAACACGGAGGCTAAGATCGGACAGTTCCCCTGTGTAGGTGCCCATTGAGAAGACGAACTTGAGGCAAACCTTGGAGTCTAAGTTCAGAGCCTTGCCCTTCCATTCGATGGGAGCATTGGGAAGGTCAGTAAGAATCTCGTTGGTATTGCCGAAGGTGACAGAATCGATGTCGGACAGGAAGGCTTTGTGTGCCTCTGTCATCTTGCTGTCTGCAAGGGTATCCAAACGGTAGCCCTTGACGATCTGTGCCTTTGCACCGTAGCGCAG